>NZ_DDYV01000273.1:0-136 GCF_002348205.1 Desulfobacter sp. UBA2225
CCGCCCATCCGGCATCTGACCAGGCTCCTTGCCGAAAACGATGCCAAAATCAGGCTGCTCGTCACCCTGTCGGACGGCAAGCCCGAGGATTATGACGATTACAAGGGGGAGTACGCCATCGAGGACACCCGCCACG
>NZ_DDYV01000273.1:201-4884 GCF_002348205.1 Desulfobacter sp. UBA2225
CACATGTACGGGGAGGTGAATTATATCTGCATCGACGAGGTCAAAAAACTCCCCAATCGTATTCACGAGATCTACCGGGGGCTCACCTCCTGACCCTGCGCAGAACTTTGCGTTTCCCACCCATAATCATCAACTTGCCAATCCGCCGATTTTTATTCGGCCTCACGTCTGACCCGCGATACAGTGAATTTCCTGACAATATCACCGTCCGCAACACATCCTGGATGCGAGACATGCCCCAACAAAACAAGCCTGCCGCCAAAAAAGAAATCACTCTCCCCGGTCGCCATCGGCATCATAATACTCGCCGCTCTCGGTCTTTCCGCAGGCTGGTATTTCTCAACACCCTTGGCGGGCAGTCCTATCTGTTTCGCCGGGAATCACGGGGCGGCTGCTGGGCAAATATTATTCGATTCTGGTGCTTGACCGTGCGAATGCCGCCTCCCTGAACCGTTACGGCATCGACATCAGACCCTCGGTGAATTCCCTGCTGGAGGAGATAAAAACCACCACCAGCCTTGCCGGACGGGACACCTATCTGGCCCGGCTCATCCTGCTCCGGGACAAATACCTTGCTCGATACGGAGCAAAGAGCGCCACCCCAGCCACCGGAAATTAGACGTGCGCCCTGTTTCTTGGAAACCGCAAAAAAATCCGGCTCGGAGATATCCGTCCGATTTTTTTTATCTTCCTGACACCATCACTTCCTCATTCTTGTCCTTGCCGGAAAACACCACGGAGACAACGTCTTCGTCATTCTTGCCGTTGGGGCAAACCTGGTCATGAAATCAAAATCATACCCGATGATCGCCGCTCTCCTGCCTGAGCCAGGAGAGCGGCGATGAATTCCCCTTTTTGCCGCCCCCCCCCGGCCAGCAGTTTTTCCTGCGCTGCCTGCTCAGACTACAGGCGGTTGATAACCTTACGCCAGGACTGAAATAATGAGAATAAACCTGGCGGCAATTCCTCTTTTTCGAAACCATTCACGATCCCCGGAATCCGTTAATTGGCAAAGGCCCCATACTTAAGAGCCTTCAGGCATTCCCGCACGCTTTTGAAGTCGGCAGGCGGCGCCCAGCCGAGAATCCCGGCTTTCTTGGCCGCATCGGAATCGGGCTTCACCGCCATGAGGGCCTCGCCGAGTTTCTTGACCTTGTCGGCATCAACATGCTTTGCAGCAATCATGGGCCACTCGGGATACAACTCGGTGCTGTGCACAAAGGGGAAGCTGTCTTTGACCTGATTGATGATCTTGAAGTCGGACATGGATATCTTGCCTTCCGCTGCCATAGCTTCCATGACGTCAGTGCGAACGGTTCCAGCATCCATGGCCCCGTTTTTCACGGCCAGAATCACGTTGTCATGCTTGCCGCCTTCCTTGAACTCGGCAAAATCCTTTCGGTAATCGATCCCGTTCTGGAGCAGAAGCCGCATGGCCATCTGGCCGCCGCCAAAAGAGAACGCCTTCACCACCATGAACTTCTTGCCCTTCAGATCGGACAGATTATTGATGGGGCTGTCCTTGCGTGCGAAGATCACCCCGCCGAACTCCTTGAACGGCTTGCCGTCCGCCGAGTTGATCTGCATGGCGACGGCCTTGGCGCCGTACAATTTTTCTACCTCCACGAAAAAAGCGGAGTTCGCCAGCGCGAAATCGATCTTGCCGTCTTTCAACATGGGCTCAATGGCGGAGAACTCGAGGGGCATAATGGTAACGGGCTCTCCCATCTTGCCGGTGAGATACTCCCCGGTCGCGGTCCATTCCTCCATGACCTTGGGCGCGCCCCGCAGGGCCAGAACGCCGATCTTAATTTCCGCCTGAGCCGCCGCGACAAACATGGCGCTGACCACCAGGGCCATACCCATCATCCCGATCTTCTTCATGCTGTTTCCCATAATACTTCTCCTTGTTGTATTGGTTCATGCTTTTCCCGAATGATTCGGAACCCCTTACAGGCACGACAAAGAACCTTCCGGAGCCTACATCAATCAAAGTATCGTACCTAAATATCAATCAAAGTATCGTCTGGGCGATATTAACAACGCCTTTTCCCTAGTATTAAACATAAGCATATGCTGTGGGGTATTTTTGAGCGCTTCATGTTTCTAACCGGAAACATGAAGAAAAAAATCCGGGACACACAGGAGGATAGTTATGGGAAAAGTAAGTGCAGACGTTAATGCCGGCACTCCACAGGCGGCAAAAGGCGTATTTGGATATTTAATCAACAATGTGCGAGCACGGGGAAAACCGGCACGAAAAACACTTCTCGGCTATGTAGCTGCCTGGGCTGCCTTTGCGGTTATTTTGTGGGGCGTAGATATTTCATCCGTTATACCCACTTATTCTGCAAAGGCAGTTCTCGCGGTTATTGTCTGGGCATCCATTATATGGATAACCGATGCTATCCCTGGCGGAGTTTCAGGCTTAATGATACCAATGCTGCTGGTGGTGACAAAGGCCGTGCCGAAAATACCGGAGGCATTCGGCGGATATGTTTTGGATGTGAGTTTTCTGTGTCTAGGCGCGTTTATATTTGGGGCTATATTGTGGTCTGCAAATCTGGATACCCGCATTGCCTTAACCGTTTTGTCAAAGATGAAGTCCACCAAGGTAAGCAAGATAATATTAGGATTGTTCAGCACCTGTATGGGCTTAGCATTAGTTATTCCGGCGGCTGTTGCCAGGTCCGCTACACTTTTGCCTGTTGTCCGTGGAATTATAGATTTGTTTGGGGAAACTAAAGCGGAGAGAGATGCAAAAAAAGCGATTGTGATATCCGCCCTTGTGTATGCGCCGATGGTTGGGGGCATCCTTTTTCTCACTGCGCATATGCCTAATGTCATAATGGTGGGACTTTTTGACAAACAGCTCAATATACATATTTCATGGATACAGTGGCTGTGGCTTCATCTGCCAATAGCGGGGCTTTTCCCTATCATGTTCTGGGTATTGAAGTTCTTTTTTAAGTTTCAAAATGTGGAGGTTTCAGGCGGGATAGAAAAAATAGAAACCGCCAAAAAAGAGCTCGGCAAAACCAAAAATTATGAATGGGTCATTCTGCTCATTTTTGCGTTTGCGGCAATAATGTGGGCCTTTGAGGATATCCATAAGATCAAGACAGGAATGGTTACTCTCATGGCGCTGGGGGTATTTTTTATCCCTGGCGTATTTCCCTTGAAATGGAAGGGGATAGAAAACAAGACCATATGGGGAACATGGCTGCTTCTTGGTGGCGCCCTCTCCATGTCTGCCGCCATGGGCTCCACAGGGCTTGCGAAATATCTTGCGGCCATGATTCATCCACTTGTGGAAGGCAAAGGATGGATAATGGTCCTCATTATAATGATGGCTGGCACGCAGTTCATACGGCTCGGGATGCTGAGCAATGTAGCGGCTGTTGCAATGCTTGCGCCGATCCTATTAGAGATGGCGCCCCTCCTTCACATGAACCCTGTTGCCTTTACGCTACTGGTTGCCAACCTCGATACCTTTGCATTTGTGATGCCCACGCAGATTACAGCAGCCGTAATAGCATACGGCACAGGTACTTTTTCGGTGTCAGACTATGCGAAGGTAGGTCTCCCTATAATTATCGTTGCAATATTATGGAGCATATTTGTTATGGCTCCCTGGTATGCCTTGAATGGATTTCCGGTGTGGCAGCCTTTAGTGCAATAACTATTGGTAGTTGGAAATTAAATTGAGTTAGAAAGGAGAATGTTGAAGTGAAAAAGACAATACTTCTATTGGCACTGTTTTTCTTGCTGTCGCCTGCCATGGCTTTTTCAGAGATAAGACTCGGTCTTTTGCCAAGGCTTCCAGAACAAGAAATGATTGAGATGTTCACACCGCTCGCAAAGTATCTTGAAAAAGAAATAGGCCAAAAAGTAACTATTGTTGTTCCAAAAGACTTCGATGCTTTTACCAAAATGGCAATTGCGGGGGAGTTTGACTTGGGCTATGCAAACCCCTATATCTATGTGCTTATTAAGAAGGATGTTCCGGCAGCAAAATCACTCGCTCTTGCGGCAGAACCTAAAATCGGAACCAAATTCAAGGGGATTATATTTGTAAGAAAAGACAAACCTACAAAAAGTGTAAAAGATTTGAGAGGCAAGAAGATTGCCTTTCAGGACCCCGGCTCTGCTGGAGCCTATCTTGTGCAGATGCTTATGCTCAAACAAGCAGGTATCAGTAAAGCAGAAATTAAGCCGGTATTTGTTAAAAAACGCGATGCTGTTGCAGACGCAGTATTATTCGGTACGGCAGATGCGGGGGGAATAAGGGAGGACGATTTTGAGAAGGTTCCCAATAGTAATGAGTTTCGCGTCATAGGGACAAGCGAATGGATCCCAAACTTTCCATTATTTGCAACAAAGAAGCTAGATGAGGCAGTTACGGCAAAAGTAAGGGCTGGCCTTTTGAAGCTCAAACCGGGGACAGCAATTGCATTTCCGGTATCTGGTCCGGCAAAACTTGAAGGCTTCCTTCCAGTAACGGATAAGGACTTTGACCTTATCCGGGACGCTGCCAGAGCAGCAGAAGCATTTTGAGATTTGTAAATCTTCTCAAAAAAGGCAGGAAGAACAAGGTGAAGTTCATGCGGCAAGAATTTTTGATTTTATCATGGAAGGCTATTTCTCTCCGATTCAGGTCGCATTCAGGCTTGGACAAGAAAA
>NZ_DDYV01000053.1:0-10848 GCF_002348205.1 Desulfobacter sp. UBA2225
GAAAACGCATCAAAGCAGGCGGTTACAATACCGCCGGTAAAGCCAGATTCATCAAAATAATACAAGTCAATGATATTTGCCTGATCTTCATCTTTCAAGATTTCAATTTCCTTTTGCGCTTCCCTGAACTCGTTCTCATTGCGTTTGCTTTTGAGAGATTTCCGTCCTCGACACCAACGCAATTTTTTTTTATAATCCGTTTCAGGGTTTTTACGCTGACTTTTTTACCAAATTTTTCCTGTATTTCAGTAATGGCACTTTTAAGTTGTCTTGGATTTTTCTTCACAATATCAATAACTTCATCATGCCTCTCACTATGGATCAGCGGCGTTCTTCCAGAACGTGGTTTATCAATTAAAGAGTCAAATTGATATTTTTCCCATCCATCAATCCACTTCGAAACTGTTTCCTGAGTGGTCAAACATATTTGTGAAATATGACTGATACTATACCCAGAGTTGCTCAATCGGATTGCTTGAGCCCTGAGTTTAGTACGGTTTGACTCTTCATCCGAAAATTCAATAAGTGACAGCCATTTTAATGCCAACGGCTCAATTGGAGAAATAAATTTTCTACCCGTACGTCTCATCTGATATCCTTGCTATGCAAATTTAAAAAAACAATGATTTGTTGCAAAGCAAGATTATACAGGAATTATATTTGTCCACCTACTTATAATGAAATAATGACATGGATAAATAGTTTATAGAACTCTTAAAAATAAAATAAATTGTATTGGGATCAATATATTGAGCTGGAAATAAAATGCTGAACAAAGAGCGATGTCATTTAAGCGGAATTTTTAGCCTGTCCTGTGCTTTGACGGCTCATGCGCAGAGGCGTTTAATTCCCAACAATTTCAATAAATAAATTGATTTTTATCTGATTTTTTGGCATGTTGCTGTGCGCAGAAACACAAAATGAAACCATTTGAGGTTAAATATAATAAATGAGTACAAAACGACTGATGCTGGGAAACGAGGCTTTGGCCTATGGGCTGCTGAAAAACGGTTGCCAGATGGCCTGCGCATACCCCGGCACCCCTTCTTCGGAAATTCTGTCCGCAGTTGTTTCCCTGAAAAAAGAGATGAAGCTTGATATTCACGCCCAGTGGGCCGTGAATGAAAAAGTGGCATTTGAAACCGCTTACGCAGGTGCCCAGGCAGGGCTTAGAACCGCGGTTGCCATGAAACAGGTGGGACTGAACGTGGCTGCCGACCCATTGATGAGCTCCGTATACTTAGGCGTGAAAGGTGGCTTTCTGGTCATCAGTGCCGATGATCCCGGCCCCCACTCATCCCAGACCGAACAGGATTCACGCCTGATGGCGGTTATGGCCAAGCTGCCGGTGCTGGATCCGGACTCCCCGGTCCAGGCTGCCGAACTTGCCGGCATCGCCTTTGACTTGTCCGAAGCCTTTGAGATTCCGGTGATGCTGCGTCCCACGACCCGGGTGTGCCATTCCCGCCAGAGTATGGACGTGGAAAAAATTGAAATGACGCTGCGTCAGGCAGCCTTTGAAAAAAATCCGGGCAGATGGGCGGCAACCCCAAAATTTAGGCTCCAGCTCCACAAGGAACTGGAGGCCAAACTGGCCAAAATTGCACACTACGAACCCACCTGTCCCCGGCTGGTGTCCGGCTTGGCCAAAGGTCGTGGACAGGCCATTGTCGTAGCTGGTGTGGCGGCGGCCAATGCCCGGGACATTATTAAAGAAAGGAACCTGGACATTCCTGTCTACCAAGTCGTTCAGCCTTTCCCCCTTCACAAGGATTTTATCCATGAGATGGACGGCTACGATGAAATTTTGGTGCTGGAAGAGACCTGGGGCGTCATTGAAATGCAGCTAGCAGATAAAAATCGGGTGAAGGGGAAAAATACGGGCTTTATCTCTCCGGCTGGCGAACTATTGCCGGAAAATGTGGAAGAACGGATCTGCGCCTTTGTGGGTGTAGATTATCAGGCCGCGCAAATCACCATGCTGCCCGGGCGGCGTCCCACCCTGTGCGCAGGCTGCCCGCACCGTGCCAGCTTCTTTGCCATTAAAAAGGCCGCGCCCAAGGGGATCTTCACCAGCGACATCGGATGCTACACCCTGGGCTGCAATCTCGGGGCCGTGGACACGGTCACCTGTATGGGGGCAGGTATCAGCCAGGCTGCCGGTTTCACCATTGCCTATGCCAAAAATGAGAAACAACCGCCTGTTTTTTCCACCATTGGGGACTCCACATTTTTCCATTCCGGTATTCCCGGATTGATCGAAACCGTCACCAAAAAAATCCCTTATGTCCTGGTGATCCTGGACAACCGGACCACGGCCATGACCGGCCACCAGCCAACACCGGCCTCGGGCCGGGACGCATCAGGAGATCCCTGCATTGCCGTAAATATCCCTGCCATTGTCAAAGGCTGCGGGGTAAATTTCATTAAAACTGCAGACCCATATGATCTGCCGGCATTTATCGACATTCTCAAAGAGGCAAAAGCATATTGCAAAGAAAACGGTCCGGCCGTGGTGATTGCCGAACACCCGTGCCTGCTTAATCTGGACAGGGCTGAACTCAAAGCATCCTTTAAACGAGTAATCGTAAATAGGGATGTCTGTGACGGCTGCGGATATTGCGTAAGCCAGTTTGAATGCCCGGCCCTAAACATGGACAAAGAGACTGAACAGATCTGCATTGACCCCGGCCTTTGCACCGGATGCGCGGTTTGTTCATTTGTCTGCCCCAAGGGTGCACTTGTTCTTGAAAACCAGGAGTAAATATCATGTTAAATAATCAGCAGATTATCATTTCAGGTCTGGGCGGGCAGGGTGTTCTTTTTATTACAAAACTGCTGGCCGGCGCTGCCATGGCCGACAATCTTCCCGTACTCACCTCGGAAACCCACGGTATGGCCCAAAGGGGTGGAAATGTAATTTCCTATCTTAAAATCGGTGATTTCTCAGGACCGCTGATCCGGCCTGCCACTGCCGATGCGCTGATTGCCCTGAAAGCCGAAAGTTTTGCCCACCATTCCTATTTTCTCAAACCCGGCGGGTTGGCCGTGGTGAACAGCCCGGATCCTGTTGAGGATGACAGATACAGGGTGTTTTGTGGAAATGCCACTGCCCTGGCTGAAGAGGCCGGCAATGTACGCAGCGAAAACGTAGCCATGCTGGGATTTTTCATGGGCGCCATCAAAGATGACACCCATCTGTTCAACTTGGAGACTCTTGCGCGAATGATCAAGGAGAAATTCCAGGCAAAACCAGCAGTGGCGACAACTGTACTAAGCCTGCTTGGGGCAGGCATGCAACTATATCAAAAAAGGTAACTTAATGAGTTTTATCCCTTTAAACATAACCGGCGAACAGATCGCCGATATTCAGCAACAGGGTCTGAAATGGACCGTGGCCCACGCCTATAACAACAGCCCGTATTACAAAAAAAAGCTCGAAGCCGCAGGCTGCCGGCCCGAAGATGTCAAAAGTCTTGATGATCTTGAGCACCTGCCTTTTACGGACAAGCATGATTTTCTTAAGGACTATCCTTTTCCCTTGCGGTCTGTGCCGATGTCCGACATTGTACGAATCCACGGATCTTCGGGAACCACGGGTAAAAGAAAAATTTTGTGCTACACAAAAGAGGATGTGGACAACTGGGCCAATATTTTTGCCCGGTGTTATGAGTTGGCCGGTGTCACCAAACTCGACCGGGTCCAGATTGCCGTAGGCTATGGGCTTTGGACTGCAGGTGTTGGTTTTCAGAACGGGTGCGAGCGTTTAGGCGCCATGGCTGTGCCTCTAGGCCCGGCTAATGTGGACATGCACATTGACATGCTTTTGGATCTTGAATCCACGGTCTTTTGCGCCACTGCTTCCATGGCCCTGCTTCTGTCCGAAGAGCTTGAAAAGCGCAAACTGACGGAAAAAATCAAATTAAAAACCATCATCTTAGGGGCCGAGCGCCACAGCGCGTCCATGCGCAAACGTATCCAGGAGATTACCGGGGCCAAACATATCCATGACATCTACGGCATGACCGAGCTTTACGGACCCGGTACCGGCCTTGACTGCACAGAGCATGCAGGTATCCATTACTGGGCCGACCATTTTATTTTTGAGGTGATTGACCCGGTAACCCTGAAGCCGCTACCCGTCGGGGAAGAAGGAGAGCTTGTGGTCACCACCCTGAAAAAACAGGGTACGCCTTTAATTCGCTACCGCACCCATGATGTCACCCGGCTGATTCCGGGGGCCTGCGCCTGCGGCAACCCCTTTCCCCGGCATGCCAGAATCTCCGGGCGTACAGATGACATGTTTATCTTCAGGGCGGTAAACATCTATCCCAGCCAGATTGATGATATTCTAAGCAGTATTGACGGGGTGGGCAGCGAGTACCAGATTCACCTAAACCAGGATGCCGACGGCAGGGATTATATGACCATCCGGGTGGAGCGCACCAATGATGCCGCCACAGGAGAAGAGAGTGGCCTGGCGGATGAGGTGTCCGGCCGTATCCGTAAAAAACTGCTGGTCAGATCCCGGGTTGAAATCGTGGATTACGGCACCCTGCCCCGGACTGAAAAAAAAAGCAAGCGGGTGTTTGATAACCGCCCATCTGAATAAATTTACTACTCCCTGCGGGGAAAGACAAAGGAGTTACAATGAAAAAAGCATCATTCTTTTTCTGTGTTCTGGCGGCAATTGCGTTTGTTTCCGGAACAAGCCCTGTACCGGCCCAGGCCAAAAAAGTCAGCCTGAACTATGCCAATTTTCCCCCAGCCCCCACCTTTCCCTGCGTACAGATGGAAAGATGGAAAACCGAAATTGAAAAACGTACCGACGGTGCCGTACAGATCAACACCTTTCCCGGCGGAACGCTTTTGGGTGCCAAAGAGATGATGGACGGGGTCATCAACGGTCAGGCCGACATCGGCTGTATCTGCATGGCTTATCAGCCCGGCCGCTTTACCGTGACCAATGCCACAAGTCTGCCCCTGGACATTCCCGACGCCAAGACCGGCAGCCTTGTGCTTTTAGACCTGTATAACAAATACCAGCCCGAGGCTTTTGACAAGGTAAAGGTGTTGACCATGTTTGTCACAGCCCCTGCCAATATCATGTCCAAAGCGCCGGTGGCCGAACTTTCCGACCTCAAGGGCCTTGATCTGCGTGCATCCGGCGGTGCGGCCCAGATTCTCAAAGCCTGGGGCGCCAACCAGGTGGGTATGCCCATGTCCGACACCCCCGAAGCCCTGCAGAAAGGTGTGGTCAAGGGACTGTTTTCCTCTTTGGAGGTAATGAAGGATCTCAAATTTGCTGAAATCTGCAAATACATCACCATCACCGACACCTCGATCTATCCCTTTGCCGTAATCATGAACAAAGGCAGCTGGGACAAGCTGCCCGACGATGTGAAACAGGTCATGGACGGCATGATCGAAGAGCAGTCTGCCTGGACCGGCGAATACATGGACCGGCATGTCAGCGATTCCATTGCCTGGTCAAAGAAAGAACACCAGGTGGAAGTGATTACGCTCTCTGCTGAGAAAAAGGCCGAGTGGAATGCGCGGCTTGCCCCCATTACGGAGAGCTGGATTAAAACAGCCGAAGAAAAAGGTCTGCCCGGAGACCGGATTGTAAAAGATATTAAAACGCTTATTGAAAAACACGCCGCAAAATAGCAATATAGCCATGGAAACCATTGAAAAAATAAGCGACTTGCTTAACCGGTGGGCCGTGATCATTGCCGGGATCATTCTGGTGTTCATGATCCTTTTGACCATGGGCAATATTGTGCTGCGCAGGGTCGGGGTGCCCATCCGGGGCACCTATGAAATCATGGGATTTGCAGGGGCCGTGATCACGGCCCTTGCCATGGGCTTTACCCAGAAAAAAAGAGAGCATATCCATGTGGACATTTTGATAAGCCGGTTTCCGCGGGGGGTCAAAAAGGCCGTTTTTGCCGTGAACAACGGATTATGCACCCTCTTTTTTCTTGTGGCTGCGTGGTTTGTGGGCCGACGGGGCATGACCCTTTTTGAAACAGGAGAGGTATCGGAAACCCTTAGAATGGTATACTATCCCTTTGCTTTTGTCGTTGCATTCGGCTGCTTTCTGCTGGCTGCCATGCTGTTTATTGATCTGGTTAAACTGTTTATTCTAAAGGATTCCAAATGAGCCTGACCCTGGTGGGCATCCTCGGGATCGCCGGCCTGATGTTGCTGCTGTTCGTGTTCGGCATGCCCGTAAGCTTTGCCATGGCCCTGGTGGGTTTTGGCGGCTTTTCCTATATTCTTAACGTTAATGCCGGTGTAAACATGGTCAGCCAGGAGTTCTGGGCGGTATTTTCCAATTACGGACTCACCGTGATCCCTTTGTTTGTGTTCATGGGACAGATCGCTTTTTATTCCGGGGTCAACGAGCGCCTTTATAATGCGGCGTATAAATGGGTAGGCCATATCCGGGGGGGCCTTGCCATGGCCACCATCATGGCCTGCGCAGCCTTTGCCTCCATCTGCGGGTCGAACACGGCCACGGCGGCGACCATGACCACGGTGGCATTTCCCCAGATGTCCAATTTCAGGTATAAGCCCATGCTCTCGTGCGGGTCGATTGCCTGCGGCTCCACCCTTGGGGTTGTGATCCCGCCCTCCGTGGTGCTTATCATCATCGGCCTTTCCACGGAACAGTCCATTGCCCGGCTTTTTTACGGCGGCATCGGGGCCGGCATTCTTTTGTGCCTGTTGATGCTGCTCACGGTCTATGTGGTCTGCCGTCTGAATCCCGAATGGGGCCCGGCCGGTCCAAAGTCGGGTTTTGGCGAACGCATCCGGTCTCTTTCCGGCGCCGTTGAGATGATGATTCTGTTTTTCCTGATCATGACCGGGTTGTACGCCGGATATTTCACACCGTCAGAGGCCGGCGGGGCAGGGGCCTTTTTTGCCCTGGTCATCAGCCTGGTCCAGCGGACACTCTCCTGGGAAAATTTCAAAAAGGCTATCATGGATACCTTGCGTGTCTCCTGCATGGTCATCATGCTTATCACAGGGGCCATGATCCTGGGTAAATTTTTAACGATTACCCGCATTCCATTTAACATGGCCTCGTGGGTGGCGGATCTGAACGTTCCCGATCCCGTGATCCTGGCTGTAATTTTCGGTATGTACGCCATTGGCGGTGCCATCATGGATGCCCTGGCCCTTTTGCTGATCACCATCCCCATCTTTTTTCCAGTGGCCTCTCAGATCGGCTGCGATCCCATCTGGTTTGCCGTTCTCATTACCGTGGTTACAACCCTTGGCGCTGTCACACCCCCTGTGGGTGCGACTACTTATGTGGTGGCGGGCATGGCCAAGGGCAGCACCTTAAATGAAGTATTTCATGGAGTTATGTTTTTTCTTCCGGCCTATCTGGTTTGTATTGTTCTACTTATGATGTGCCCCTGGATTATTACCTTTTTGCCGGGACTGTTGTAATAGTTGAATATTTTATGCTTTGGTTGACAAAAGGGGGTGCCTATCCTTAAAATTGATGGTCGGATGAGTTTGGCGATAAAAAAAATTTGATACAAAAAACTTTGGAAATGGAGGATTTAAAACATGGCGTTACGAATAAACACACTTCTTCTGGTAATTTTTACAGGCCTTTGGATTCTGGCCGCTGACTGTGCTTTTGCCCAGTCTTTAAAGCCCACTTTAGAAAAGTCCTGGAATGCCTATCTTCAGGCCAGCAGGTCAGGAAATGAATCGGAACTTCAAAAGACAATGTCTTCCTTCAGCCTGTGTACCTTAAAAAACAAATTAGCTTCGGCACAACGGTCGTTAACGCCTGAAATTATAAAAGGTTTTGCGAAATACAGCCCGGATATATCCAAAATGGAATTTGCCGGGGTGCTTGAAAAAGGGGACAATGCAAGTCTTGTATATGTCAGGGATTCAGGGAAAAAAGACGCCTCCGGAAACCCCATGGCGACCTTCAGCGCCATTAAATTTGTCAAGGAGTCAGGATGGAAAGTGGACGCCACCATGAATTGCGACAAGCCAATGTATCAGAATGATGGCCGGAAAACAGGATTTTATCTGTCAGATCTGCGACAGGACTGTGCCATGGACGGGAATGTAAAACCGCCCCCACCCCTGGTCTCAAAGCCGTATTCATCAGCTCTGCTTGATGTATTCAGCTATGGTTACCAGGCTCAGATTACGGTCAACGGGGTCCCCCAGGAGCCGGTCACCGCGAGTTGGTCCGGGGTCGTGATCGGTGGTCTTCGTAAAAACAAAAACAACATCACCATTAGGATGACAAAAGTGGACACAGACAAGCAGAGCGTTCCTAAGATAAGAATCCGTCAGCTTCTTAAAAATCGCACAACACAAGAAGTGTTAAAATTTGAGCCCCGGAAAAATATTGAAGGAGTTCACACGTTTACCGTTTCAGTCATATAGGTTTCCGTTAATGGAGGTGAGTTCCCATGACAAGTATGAGGAAAATACATAATTACAGGGGGTTCTCCACGGAATCAGACAATTCCATCTTTAAGCTGGAAAACAACTTCGGCGCCCATCACTATACCAGGATAAATCTGGTGATCAGACGCGCCGAAGGCTGCTGGCTCACCGACGATAAGGGAAACAAATACCTGGACTGCCTGGCCGCCTACTCGGCTGCCAACCCGGGGCACCATCATCCCACGATTACCAATGCCCTGATCAACGCGCTGACCGGCAATTATGCATCGGTTATCTCCAACGTGGTTTTCACTGACCCTTTGGGCATATTTCTTTCCGAATGTGCCTCCTTTGCCCCTCAGCTTGGCCCCAGATTCGGTGCGCACGGCAACAAGGTCCTGGCCAAAAACGGTGGTGTGGAATCGGTTGAAACATCAATAAAAGCCATGCGCTACTATGGATTCAAACAAAAAGGAATTGACGACGGCAAGCAGGAAATCATTGTGTTTGACAGAAATTTCCATGGCCGTACCCTTTCTGTGGTCTCCTTTTCTTCCAACAAAAAATACCGTGAAGGATTCGGTCCTTTAACACCGGGCTTTGTCTCTGTGCCCTTTGGGGATCTGGACGCGGTTGAAAAAGCGGTCACCCCCAACACCTGCGGCATTCTTGTGGAACCCCTTCAGGGTGAAGGCGGTATGATTATCCCGCCCAGGGGTTTTCTCAAAGGATTGAGGGTCCTGGCTGATCAAAAAGACCTGTTCCTGGTCTGTGATGAAATCCAGGTAGGATTGGGTCGTACCGGCAAACGGTTTTGCTTTGAGCACGAAGGCATTGTGCCCGACGGCTTAATTCTGGGCAAGGCCCTTTCCGGGGGACTGGTGCCCTTGTCCGTCTTCATGACCAACGCTGAAATTATGGATATGATTTTCTCCAAGGGGTCTGACGGTTCCACATTCGGTGGCTACCCCCTGGCCTGTGTGGCCGGCATCGCAGCCCTGAAGGTATTTCAGGAAGAAAAACTGGATGAACAGTCCGCACAAAAGGGTGCCCGTTTAAAGAAACGCATTGAAGATATCGGCAAACGGTCTCCCTATGTCAAAGAGGTGCGGGGGTTGGGTCTTTTCATCGGCATTGAAGTTAAAGACAACAATGCCATGGAGTTCTGCCGCAAACTGATGAAGGAAGGAGTTGTTGTGAATGACAGCCACGGTCACACCATTCGTATTTCTCCGCCCCTGGTCATCAATGACGAGGAGATGGATTTCATGGTGGAGCGTCTGGAACGGGTTTTGGTTCCATAGGTGTTCGGTATACGTTCCGTATCTGGACGGTATTCATATTAAAGGAATTAAAGGGCAGGCGGATCAAAGGATCCGCCTGCCCTTTTCGTTTACATACAGGGTCTACCAGCATCTGGCAGCGTGATTGCGTTGCCGGCCGCCACAATACCCCTCACCCGGGCCGTATCCCTGTCCGCCCATGGGACATGAAATGTTGTACGGCTCTGCCTTGGCCCTCAGCTCACTCTGGATCTTGCTGATATTTTCGGACAGTGCCCTGGCTCTCTTGGGATCAGGGTTTGTTCCTGCCATCAATGCACTCAGTTCAGCCCGGTCGGCAGAGATTAAAAATATTGACGTGCGTGTGATTGTTGCCACCAATAAAGATCTGGAAAAAAATGCAGGTCGGGCGCTTTTTATACGTTAATCCATAACCCTATGATACATCTCATCATTGTAACCAATCATTAGCATCTTATCGATTTCTACGGTTGGTGCTCGAAGATTACCTGACCTGCCTATTGCTGATTTCAATATCTCCTCACGATTTGTTTCATCAGGTGAAAATGTCAGTACCTTCTTGCCCTTCCCAATATGAACGATGTCATACTGTTTGATTCTCTCCCAAGCTGATTCCAGATCAATTCCTTCCTTCCCGGCATCCGTCACCTCTCCTACCTCGATCTGATTATCGTCAAAAAACTTTTGAGCTTTTTTGCATGATACTCAGCCTTTTCTGAAATATGCCCACCCCACTGTCATGACAATCTCCCTCCAATCTATTCAAAGTGATAATGGTTCCTGATAGAAAAATTCCTGGGACACCTTATTTATTGGCAGAAATTAAAGCATTTGTTTAAATTTATACTATTGCACGGATCAGTGCAGTGGCTCCGACTTTCCCTCATCACATTACACAAACAGGGAATAGACGGCAACAGACATTTTTCAGCGATCAGGAGTTCGAAGCCTATCTGAACCTTGATGTCGGAATGCCCCCTGAAATATAAAGTCGAAATATGGGCTTATTGCCTGATCCCAATCTCATCCGCTTGATTGCCCTTCAGGAAACCAAGGATGGATTAACTCAGGTCATCGGGGAAGCACACAGACGATATACGAGAATGAT
>NZ_DDYV01000027.1:0-5626 GCF_002348205.1 Desulfobacter sp. UBA2225
ACCGCTGAAATGCCCGGCATGTACCAGGGCGGTGAATATGATCTGTCAGGTTTTTCCGTCGGTATCGTTGACAATAACAAAATCATCGACGGCTCCTACATTCGTCCGGGGCACAAACTTATCGGCATAGCCTCTTCAGGTGTTCACTCCAATGGCTTTTCTTTGGTGCGCAAGATTTTTTTTGACAAATGCGGGTATGACGTCAATACCCGGATGGCTGATCTGGACACCACCCTTGGGGAAGAACTGCTCAAACCTACCATCATCTATGTATCCACGATCTTAAGCCTGCTGCGTGACCTGCCTATTCACGGCCTGGTTCATATCACAGGCGGCGGCATAGATGAGAACATCATCCGGGTCATCCCCCAGACATGCAAGGCCGTCATCCACAAAGGGTCATGGCAGATTCCCCCAATATTCAACATCATCCAGCGGGAAGGCAATGTGCCGGAACATGACATGCACCGGACATTTAACAACGGTATCGGCATGGTGATGGTGGTCCCTGAAAAATCCGCCCAGGAGGTCATGGATAGACTGGTTGCCATGGAAGAAAAAGCGTATTTTATCGGTGAAATCCTGGAAAGGCACAACAACGAGACCCAGACCCAGTACGTCTGATTACCCTGCAGGCAGGTAACCCATGCTCATTCTCGGGATCGAATCCTCCTGCGACGAAACGGCAGCTGCCGTCGTTGAAGACGGTGTGCGTATTCGCTCTTCTGTTGTGGCCTCCCAGGTATCCACCCATGCAATTTACGGGGGCGTGGTGCCTGAACTTGCATCGCGCATGCATCTTGAAGCCATAGACCCGATTGTGGTTCAGGCCCTGGCACAAGCCGGTGTGAGCTTAGATGACATTGACGGCATTGCCGCCACCCGGGGTCCGGGACTGATAGGCGCTCTTCTGGTGGGATTTTCCTATGCCAAGGCCCTGGCCTGGGCACGGAACCTGCCGTTGGCCGGTGTTAACCATCTTGAAGCCCATATCTGCTCTTTACAACTTTTGGACAATCCCCCCAGATTCCCATTCATTTCCCTTGTGGTGTCAGGCGGACACACCAATATTTATCATGTCAAAGGCCCCGGCGCATTTACCCTTATGGGCCAAACCCGGGATGATGCCGCAGGAGAAGCCTTTGACAAGGTGGCCAAAATGATGGGGTTAAGCTATCCGGGCGGACCTGCAATTGAAGCTTTGGCAAAAAAAGGAGACCCTGAAAAAATCAAATTTCCCCGAAGCATGCTTGGGAAAGACAACTTTGACTTCAGTTTCAGCGGACTTAAATCCGCGGTCGCCAGGCACCTGCATGAAAACCCTGATATGAGCGAAAACCGGCCTGCCCATGTGGCAGCCGGATTCCAAATGGCTGTCATTGATGTGCTCTCCACCAAACTGCTTGCTGCAGCCAGGGATAGAAACTGTTCAAGCATAGGTATTGCGGGCGGGGTATCCGCCAACCGCACCTTTGTCGACACCCTTTCTGAAAGGGCCGGCCGGCATCAAATAAAAGTGTTTTATCCCCCCTTGTCCCTGTGCGGAGATAATGCGGCCATGATTGCAGCCAGGGGCTGGGAAATGATACAGGACAACCAGGTTTGCGGCCTTGGCGATGATGTGTATTCCCGGGTAAAATTTTAAACAAGAAACGTTTCCTTTGCCGCTAAAATCCTTTTCACACAAACGCGACCCGATTCAAACAGCTCCGCGTTCTTTTCAAGATATCGCATCATCGCCTCTCTGGCTTCGGTGATATTGGGTCCGGCGTGGCATACAAGAGCCATGTCGATTTGTGCAATCATGATCCTGTGAATACAGGTATCCATATCATGACTGATGGCCTTCATATCAAGATCATCGGTCATGACAAGGCCCTGGTATTCCATATCCTGTCGCAATAGATCGTATGCAATGGTCTTTGACAGACTGGCCTGCCAGTCCGGATCCAGTTTGGGATAAAAAATATGGGACAGCATAATCCCTGAAACCTGTGCTTTTTTTGCAGCTTCAAAAGGGAGCAAATCTGTCTGTTTTAAATCGGACAGTTCCGCATCCAATTCAGGCAGAAAAGAATGGGAATCTTTTACTGTTCTGCCAATACCGGGAAAATGTTTGGCCACAGCCATGACCCCACCCTTTTGAAGCCCCTGGATCACCGCACTACCCAGTTGGGACACACGCTTTGCCCCCCCTGTAAACGCCCGGTCTTTCATGATGGAATCCACATCCGACGGCGCTACATCCATAACCGGAGCCATATTCATGTTAATACCCATGTCAGAAAGCTCTGATGCTGTAATCCGGGCAAATTCACGGGCATCATCAATGGTCTTGATATGGGGATTGCCGGGAAATTCAGTAAAGGGTTTTCGCAGTCTTGCCACCTTGCCACCTTCCTGGTCCACGGCAACAAACAAATCCGGCAACCCTTGATCCAGTGCATATTTTCGGGCATCCATACACAAACGGCGCAACTGCTCTGCAGATTTAATATTGGACCGGAACAGGATAATCCCCCCGACCCTGTATTCCTTTATCAGATATTTTAATTCAGCATTAAGGGTTTGACCCTCAAACCCGAACATCAAACGCTGGCCGGCCAGATCCGATAATGATTTAAAGTCAAATTGAGTCATGAGAGCTCATCATATCTGCACACCATGCAAATGCTGTTTAAGAGTTAATATTTCCGGCATATACTGATAAATGGGTTTCCATCTGGATATGCCGTTCAATTCAATACCGTTATATATGATTGAAATAGGTCTGTCGGCAGAAACGACAACCACAATCACTTTTGATGTTGTCGCGGAAAATCTCAATGCCGAGTTGTATCTGGCACCCCGGGCCATATTTTCCCAGGTAACGGACTGCCCGTCCAAAAGACAGCCGAATCCGCGAATTTTAGCATCCGGTGTTATTTGAACTGCCCCGTCAATGCGCATAAATGCCGCGGCCAGGTCATAATTATCAGGATCCATAAGGGTTAAAGGGGGATCCAGCACATGGCCGGACAGCACCAGTGGGGCTTCGTTCATATCAATCACGACAGTACTGCCGTAATGTGAATGTCCTGCCTTGTGTATCAACCCGGAAACGACACTGAACAGGGTGCCGGCAGCTTCGATATCAAGCTGTGAATCCAAAAGCAATTCCTCCAACTCCACCAGCTTGTTTTCCCTGGTGGTAGAATAAAAATTGCCGTCACAAAATGAGGCTACTTTCTGGGTTCCCAGGCTCAAAAAACCGTGATCTCCCCTAAAATCAGCAACAATAGCATACTCGGGCACAGGGGCTAATGTGATCCCCACAACATAATTGCCGTCGGAAACCAGTTTACGATTTGAGCGCTCTACACTGACAAGAAGTTTTCTAATGTGTTTGATATTAGAAATTACCGGTCTTTCACTACGCTGGAACATGGTCAAAAAATCGATGGTGTCGATATTGACCGGATCCGTAAAAAAAAGATACCCCCTTGCCCAGGCCCCCTCTTCCCTGGTTTTTGAAATGGAAAGAATATGGTTCAGGATCGTGGGTATCTGAATTTTGGTATCATACCCCAGATGACTGTTGCGCTCATCCACCATGTAATCGGCTATGGCCTGGAGCGCATAGTTCTTAACTACATAGTCCGAACAGTTGATGGGCGGATTACCCGAAGTGTAATCATGGGCAAGCAGGCAAGCAGCCTGTTCCAGCCACTTTTCTGTCGGTTTGATGGAACACATGTCAGGATGGTGATCTGTGAACCAGACCTGATAAAAAAAGTCACTGCTTGCGCCTGCAAACACAATAAGCCCTGACAAGTCCAAATTTTCCTGGGGGATAAGATAACCTTTGGGCTGATTTTCAATCTGCTCTCCGATATGCTGCCGCCAACGTTCTTCGTGAACAACAAATATTTCCTCAAGTACGGTTTCATGCCCGAACAAAAGATCCTGGGGGTCAAATATCTGAACCGGATCATGCGACCCCGGTGCAAACAGCAGGGCAACGCGGCTGGGATTTGAATATTTGCGCAACCCGTCAGACACCCCGTTAAGGATATTGGCAATACACAATTTCTTGAAAGAGTCCAGGTTCATACGCCAACCGTTTTAATTCAACAGACTGTAATCAATGACAGGAAGTAATGATTGATCCCATGTTCCATGCGGTTTGGCAAGTTTTTTTTACATGTCGGGTGTTGTAAAAACAGGGAAGGACTGATAATTAACTAAAAACAGTTAAGGAGGCAATTAATAATGATGAAACTATTTCCACGAATTTGTTCGGTTGTTCTAATTGTTATCGGGATCACAGCGTTATGCCGTGCCCAGACCGCTTATGTCTCTGATATGCTCATTCTTACATTCAGGAAGGGACCCGGCCCCAGCTACCCTCTGATCTCCGCTTTAAAAAGCGATACCCCTTTAACCATAATTGAAGAAAGCAACGGCTACCTTAAGGTGGCACTTTCATCCGGGGAGCAGGGATGGGTGGACAAAAATTATGTTGTAACCGATCTACCCAAAGCAATGATCATTGAGCAGTTAAAAAAAGAAAATGCCGCCCTTGAAGAAAAAATCAGGGCATTGACGGAACAGCCAGACCACGCCGTCATGGAGCAGCTGAAAAAGGAGAACCAGGTCCTGATTCAAAACGTTGAAACCTTAAAGTCACAATATACTGCGCTTAAGTCTGCCTCTACCAATATAACCGATACGTTAGAAGAGAACAAACGCCTTAAAACCCAGAACACATCTTTGCCGGACACACTTGCCCAGCCAAAGGGTAACTACGAATTCATGTTTAAAACCGGCATGATTAAATGGTTTCTGGCCGGTGTGGGCGTGCTTCTCCTTGGCTGGGTTATAGGTCTGAGTGTATCTTCCAGGCAGGGTGGCTCAAGTTCATTGCTTGACTGACTTTAACCCTCGACCCCCAAAAGTTATAATGTTAAAAATAAACAAGATTCATCTCTTCGTTCTGGTATCATTGTTACTGCTTTTCGGATTTTCAGCACAAGCTTTTTGCAAGCCGTCATATACCCTGAAACAATTATGTCGAATCGCCAATAAAAATGCAGAAAGTATCCAGATTGCCAGGGAGCAGACCTATATTGCCGAACAGGATAAAAAACGTGCCCAGTCCGTGCTTATTCCTGCAGCTACGCTATACGCCAGTTACCTGAATTATAAAAACGACGACTATTACACGCCTGATGTAAATACCTTAGGCGGCAAACTCACCCAGTCATTTACCCTGAACGGCAGGGAACTGATCGCCTATGATGTCAGTAAAAAAGGCATTGAAAAGGCAAAATATTCAGAACAAACCATTAGAACTGATTACATTTTCCAGGTGGCCCAGGCCTATATCCAGGCATTGAATTTGAAACGTCTGGTGGAGGTGGCGGATGCCGAAGTTGAGCGCTTGAGCACATACCGAGATTCGATAAATGAAAAACTTAGGGTGGGTAGTGTGACAAAAACAGCGCTTTACAGGGCCCGGGCTGAATTGTCAAAGGCTAAAACCGATCAGATTGTGGCAGTCAATAATGTTCAGACAGCCAAGGCAGGTATTGTCAGGCTCACCGGTATCGAAGACCAGTTCTCAATTGCATCGGGGGATATCAAA
>NZ_DDYV01000162.1:0-2764 GCF_002348205.1 Desulfobacter sp. UBA2225
CTCTACCGACTGAGTTAACGGCCCGTAGACAGTGTCAAAAACAGGGGTAATCTATATATTATAACGCTTATTGTCAACTGTTTTTTTTGATTTAAATTATTTTTTTTAATTACCGCTCCCCACAACTTGAGCAAGCGCAAGAGCGACCTGGTCAAGAGCCTGTCTATACATCTGCTCAGCCTCCTGCCAGTTGCCTGCGTTATGGCAGGCAACTGCCTTTTTAAGCAATTCAAGCACAGACATTTTCATCTCCCGAATCAACCTGTCTTTTTCTAAAAACCTTCTTTGAACAGCTCTTCCGTGCTAAACACCTCATCCGGACTTGGGGTATACTGCGTCGGCTCCGTGCCTTCCTTAAAACATTCAAAAATGGTTTGTTTACTTTGGGCAATGGGCAGAAGGCCGGTTTCGGCATCTATTTTAACGCGAATGATACCCTCGGGCACGGTGAATTCCTGCACGGATTTACCTTCCAGGGCATGCTGCATATAATCGAGCCAGATGGGGCTTGCAGCACGGGAACCTGTCTCTCCTCTCCCGATGGGAGCTTCCTGGTCAAGCCCCACCCATACCCCTGTGGTGTACCTGGGGGTAAAGCCCATAAACCAGGCATCGTGAAGGTCATTGGTGGTGCCTGTTTTACCTGCCGCAGGCCGGTTCAAGGCCTTGACTCGCTGGCCGGTACCTTCCTGCACCACGCTTTCAAGCATACTTGTCATAAGATAGGCCGTGCCCATATCAATGACTTTTTTACGAATCAATTTGGAAGATTCCAAAAGCGTGTTGTCCCGGTCATAAATTTCAGTAATAAATACCGGCTCAATCAGGTAGCCCAGGTTGGAAAACACTGAATACGCCTTGGTCAATTCGAACAAGGAAACGCCTGAAGACCCAAGGGCTATGGATAGATTCCGGGAGATGGGGGATGTGATTCCAAGCTTTCTTGCATAACTGATGACATAATCTATGCCGATATCCTGGAGGATTTTAATGCTGACAATATTCCTGGAGTTCGTCAGGGCGTGGCGAAGCAACGTGGGTCCATAGAATTTTCCCGCATCATTGTGGGGTTTCCACACCCTGTCATGCAGCCTGTCCTGATATACCACAGGGGAGTCAATGATAATCGTGGCCGGCGTATACCCCTTGTCAAGGGCTGCCGCGTACAGGATGGGCTTGAACGCGGAACCTGGCTGGCGTCTTGACTGAAAAGCCCGGTTGAACTGGGAATCTTTGAAATCCCTTCCGCCAATCATGGCTTTGACATAGCCGGTTTCAGCCTCAATGCTGAGAAGTGCTGACTGGGCAATGGGTTCCTGGTACAGGGTAAATTCATATTCCTTTTCCCCGGCCATCTCCTCAAGGACTTTCATATAGATGACATCCCCGGCTTTTAGGGCCTGGGAGGGTTTTGAGATCCTGGCAGATTGGTAGGATATTTTGGGGTTTGGCTTTCTGGCCCACGTCATGGTGGCTAACCGGATGATGCCTGTGATATCACCAACCCGTACATGGGTAACTTTATTGTAATCGTCCACCTCCAGAACCACCCCTTTGTATATCTCTCCCTTAACCGGGCGGCTGCCGTTCAGTTCTCCGGCAATGGTGCGACTGAACTCCTCTACCTGAAGGGCCGGCATGTTTTTTACAGGACCTCGGTATCCGCAGCGTTGATCTAAATCCGCCAGACCTTTATTGACTGCGGCCCGGGCTATTTTCTGCAGCTCAATGTTCACTGCGGTATGGATGCTCAACCCTTGGGTGTAGAGCATCTCTTTGCCATATTTATTTTCGACATATCGCCTAACATGTTCGGTGTAACAGGGAACCTTTTCGATGAACCAGTTTTTCCGGGGCTTGATATCCAGTTTGACACCCATGGCTTCAGTGGCCTCCAGATTGGAGATCATGCCCTCTTCCTTCATACGGTTCAGGGTATAAACCTGGCGCTGCCTGGCCAGTTCCGGATGGTGAAAAGGGCTGTATCGGCTGGGTGCCTGGGGCAGCCCCGCCAGCATGGCACATTCAGCCAGGGTCAGATCCTTAACATGTTTTCCAAAATAGTTTTCAGAAGCCGCTTCAACACCGTAAGCGCCTTGTCCCAGGTAAATCTGGTTTAAATAAAGGAAGAGTATCTCATCTTTGGAAAGCTTTTTTTCAATTTTATAGGCCAGAATCGCTTCTTTCACCTTGCGCTCATAAGTTTTTTCCGGAGTAAGAAGAAAAGATTTGGTCACCTGCTGGGTAATGGTGGACCCCCCCTGGACAATCGAACCGGCCCTAAAATTTTTAATAAACGCCCTGACAATTGATTTCACATCAATGCCGGGATGCTCCCGGAACCGAGAATCTTCTGCCGCCACAAAAGCATTTAGCAGATTGGAAGGCATGTCGGACAAAGGAATGACGATTCTGCGCTCTTTATAAAACTCGCCGATTTTTCTGCCGTCATCGGAAAAAACATTGGTCACAATGGCCGGGCGGTAATCACTGAGCGTATTGATCTGGGGAAGATCCCGGCTCAGATAAAAAAATCCGGCGGTAATGGCTGCACATCCGGCAATAATTGCAAGGAGAAACAGGATAAAAATCCACATGAAAAAGGATAAGTATAAACTTTTTTCTTTTTTCTTGCTTCGCTTCTTCAGAATCTGGGTACGACTTTGTTGTTTTGTCATAAGGTTTCGAATAGTATTATATTTTGGTAAAATAGTTGCTTTTATCAGATTAGAATTACGATGGCAATAGAAAGGCTGGCCCCGTC
>NZ_DDYV01000234.1:0-5609 GCF_002348205.1 Desulfobacter sp. UBA2225
AAAATGAGCGAATGGGGAGTTATATATATAGGCTTTTTGCAACAAGTTGAGGAGCGTTAATAAGGAAAATAATATATGAAAGATGCGATCAAAACCCATTATACCTGCCCGGCGCTTGGGGCGAAAATCCGCCGGGGACTTGAAAAAGCAGGCAAAATTCCGGGACAGATCAGTCTGCGGGATCTTGCCCCGGTTGACCAGCTTCATACGGGTGCAGCCCCTGCGACCATCGAATTGATGGAACACGCCGGCCTGGACAAAGGCATGACCATTTTGGATGCCGGCTGCGGTATTGGCGGCACATCCCGGCTTCTGGCACAAAATTTCGGTCTTGTTGTCCATGGCATTGACCTGTCCGAAGAGTTCATTGAAACCGCAAGCATGTTAAACCAGTGGTGCGGCTTTGCAAAAGAGGGTATCATTAACTTTCAACACGGATCCCTGCTGGCCTTACCCTACCCGGACAACTTTTTTGACGCCGTGCTCTGCCAGCACGTATTGCTCAACATAAAAGATAAACCAAAGGTCTTTGCCGAATTTTCAAGGGTACTGGCCCCCCGGGGCAAACTGATCCTGCACGAGATTGTGGATGGCCCCGGGCCCGACCCCCTTTACCCTGTCCCCTGGGCCGGTGATGCGGCGGCCTCCATGCTCTGCTCCCGGCAAGACATTGAAGAGTATGCAGAAAAGGCCGGATTCAAACTTATTTTCCGTGAAGATAAAACAACGCATGCAGCGCTCTGGTGGGAAAAGGTAAATGCCATCAAAAAGGCCAGGGGCACAGACCCTTTGAACCCGAGCCTGGTTTTCGGGGAAAATGCCGGGAGTTTCGGCGCAAACATGGAAAGAAATTTCAAAGAACAGGCTGTGCTGTGCGTGGAAAATATCTGGGTAAAATCCAATTTTTCTTAAAAAAATATTTAACTCATATTTTTTAAATTCTTATGGGTCTGGTGTAATCTTTATTGACGCCAATCACCATGTTCTATATCAGTTAACTCTGAACACACACCTGACGCGTCTGGCAGTCAGTTCCCTGGCGGAAGTAAAGGTACATTTGCAATAAACGGAGCAACCCATGGACACTTATTATATTGACGGCAAATTCGTATCAGAAGACGAGGCCACCCTTTCTGTAAAAGACATCACCGTATTAAGGGGATTTGGTGTATTTGATTTTCTGATCACCTATAACAGACGACCCTTTCGTCTGGAAAAACATGTGGCCCGCCTGGAAAATTCCGCCCGCCATATCGGACTCGAACTGAACCATTCGAAAAAAGAGATCTGCGACATTGTCATGCAGACCATAGAAAAGAACCCGGACCACAAAGAGGAAAATATCCGCATCGTCTACACCGGCGGCATCAGCTCTGACGGCGTAACCCCCCAGGGCAACGGTATCCTCATGGTTATGGCCACGCCCAAGCACGAGCTGCCCGAGTGGTGGTATACCAAAGGCACCAAAATCATCACCGTGGACATGGAAAGATTTATTCCCGAAGCCAAGAGCAGCAACTATCTGTCAGCCGTGTTTGCCCAGCAAAAGGCCCGCAGCCTTGGGGCCGTTGAAGCCATATACAAAGACAAGGACAACCGGTTGCTGGAAGGCACCACCACCAATCTTTTTGCATTCAAAGGCACCACCCTGATCACCCCGCCCAGCGGCATTCTGTCCGGCGTAACCCGGGACGCGGTTCTGGAGCTGTTAGAAAAAAAATATGACATTGTCCTGGATTTTATCCCCCAGACAGATCTGGCCGGCATGGATGAAATGTTTATCACGGCATCAAATAAAGAGATTGTGCCCGTCATCCAGGTGGATGATACGGTTATTGCCGACGGCAAACCCGGAGAAAAAACCCTTGCCCTGATGGCAGAGTGGAAAGCATATACAACAGCCTACGGTCTTGGAAAGGCAGACTGATGAATACCCCCAAAGCACCTCTCCTTGAGCCCCAAAGCCGGGTGCAGGTGGATCTGTCCGCCTTTGGACAGAATGTGCGAACCCTGAAAAGCCTGACACCAACCGGTACCCGGTTCTGCGCCGTGGTCAAGGCCAATGCTTACGGGCATGGCGGGATACCATGCGCAAAAACCGCCCTTGAAAACGGGGCCTCTTTTCTTGCACTAGTCCGGATCTCGGAAGCCGTTGCCATGAGAGATGCCGGCATCACGGCGCCCATTCTTCTTTTAGGAGAAGCGCTGCCTGAACAGGTCTCCTTTCTTGCCACCCAGGGCATCCGGGCAAGCGTGGCTGATATCCAAACGGCCCGGGCCCTGTCTGCCGCGGCCCAAGCCTTAAACACCACGCTTAAAATTCATATCAAGCTGGATACAGGTATGGGGCGCCTGGGGTTTCTTCATCCCGACATAGTGATAAAGGAGTCCGGGCAAGCGGCCGGTATAGGTCAGGCCCGGGAGATTGCGGGCCTAAAGGGACTGGAGGTGGAAGGCACCTACACCCATTTTGCCAAGGCGGACATGATCGACAAAACCCATGTCAAAGGACAACTGGCCCGGTTCAATGACATGGTTGCCATGCTGGCGGATATGGGAATTCACCCTGAAATCCGCCATGCAGCGAACTCCGCAGCGCTTCTTGAGTTGCCCGAAGCCCATTTTGACATGGTGCGCCCGGGCATTGCCATGTACGGGATGGCCCCGTCCGGTGAGGTTGACATCACAGGGCATAAGCTTGTACCGATCATGTCCATCACGGCAAAGGTCATTTATGTCAAGGCAGTGCCCAAGGATTTCAGCATCTCCTACGGGTCCACCCATGTCACAGCGGCCCCCACGGTGATTGCCACGGTGCCCATCGGGTATGCAGACGGGTACAGCCGGCTTTTGTCCAAC
This sequence comes from Desulfobacter sp. UBA2225, assembly GCF_002348205.1. Classification (NCBI taxonomy): domain Bacteria; kingdom Pseudomonadati; phylum Thermodesulfobacteriota; class Desulfobacteria; order Desulfobacterales; family Desulfobacteraceae; genus Desulfobacter; species Desulfobacter sp. UBA2225. The sequence continues at coordinate 2,860 of NZ_DDYV01000234.1, forward strand.
CAGGGACAGATGCTGATCAAAGGCCAAAAGGCCCCTATTGTGGGCCGGGTTACCATGGATTTTACCATGATTGATGTGGGGCACATTCCGGGAGTCAAGCCCGGAGATGATGTCACCATCCTCGGTACCCAGGCAAATGAACGGATTACGGCAGACGACATCGCCGGTCTCACAGGCACCATCAATTACGAGGTCACCGCAGGCCTGACCGGGCGGATGCCTGTGTCATACGTGTAAAAAAACCTTCCCATGCCAAATACAAACCGCTTTAACTTTCAGACCGGTTCCTGGTCACAGGATGCCGGGCCAACAGATGCGGCGACCCTTGTCATTGCCGGGGACTGGGCACCCATCCGGGCGTTTGCCCCGTTGATTGAATCCGACCCCCAGGCCATATACGGCGATGTTCTGCCCTTGCTGCAAAAGGCGGACCTGACGCTTGTGAATCTGGAAGCCCCTTTAAGCGATATCGGCACTGAAGTATGCAAAAGCGGGGCCGTGTTCAAAGGCAGTGCCTGCCATGTAAAGGGTCTGACCGCAGTGCCGTTTTCCGCCGTCACCCTGGGCAACAACCACATGTTTGATTTTGGTGTTGAGGGGTTCCAGCAGACCGTCAGGGTTCTGGATCGCCACGGCATCGCCCGCACAGGCGCCGGCATGACCAAAGCAGAAGCTCAAGCGCCCCTGATGATGGAAGCCAAAGGGGTTCATATTGCCATTGTCAACCTCAGCGAAGGTGAAGATCTGACCGCAGCCGGGCCCGGACCGGGTGTGGCCGGATGGGACATTAAAGGGGCCTGTACCCGCATCAAAAATCTAAAAAAAAATACGACCCGGGCGCTTCATGCCGTGATCGCCGTGGTCCACTGCGGCCTGGAATACATCCCCTTTGCACCGGAATACGCAACAAACGCTTTCAGGAAACTGGCCCATGCCGGTGCCGATGCCGTTATAGGGCATCACCCCCATGTGCCCCAGGGGCTCTTCTTCCATAAAAACACGCCGGTGTGCTGCAGTCTGGGAAACTTTATTTTTTACCAGACTACAAATTTTTTCTGGCGAAAAATGGGATATCTGGTACGCCTGCATATCAGCAAAAAAGGGCTTGCAGGGTTGGATATTGAACCCTATCGGATTCATGAACGGGGCGTGCAGATGCTTGCAGGGCCGGACCGGGATTATTTTTTCAAACGATTTAAAGAGATCAGCGACCCTTTGTCCACCCCCGAAGGCAGCCGGGAAGCCTGGCAAGGTTTTCTGGATTATTACGGGGTGGCCGGATTCAAAAATGAAGTCAACATGATTTTAAACAAACTGGATGACGCCCCGGGAAAGGGAGCCGCCATGTTCAGAAACCGGTTAACCACGGCCCAGCATTTTTACCACTGGCAGGACCTGCTCACCCGTGTGGTGCAAGGCAAATTGGGACACAGCCCAGCCTGGGCCCGGGATCTGGCCCGGGAGTGGCTGACAAGGCAGATTGACAATGAGTGATAAAAAACAGATTACCCTGCTTGTAACCGACTCGGGGCTTGGCGGACTTTCCGTGTGTGCGGGCATGGCGGCAAGATTTGCCAATGATGCACGGTACGAGCGCATTCACTTGGTATACTTTAATGCCTGGCCCGAACAGGACAGAGGGTACAGGCACTATCCGGATCCGGCGGACCGGTCCAAGGTGTTTGACAATGCCCTGGCGGCCATGGCCAAATACACCCCCGACCACATCTACATTGCCTGCAACACCCTGTCCGTGATCTATCCGTTTACCCGGTTTGCAAAAAAGACGACAATTCCTGTCACCGGCATCGTGGACCACGGGGTTCAGATGATCTATAATGCGCTGAGCCGGGACGTTTCAGCCCGTGCCGTAATTTTTGCCACCCCGATCACCATCCATGAAAACAAGCATAAAACGGCTTTAGTTGAACAAGGCATTGACCCGGAACGTATCATCACCCAGGGATGCTTAGCCCTTGCGGGTAAAATTGAGCGGGCCCCGTTCAGCAACGAGGTCAAGACGTTGATTGATGAAAATGCCGCNNTCTAAAAAATGCCGGCTCCACTGTGTATGCCGCGCTTTGCTGCACCCATTTTGGCTATTGTAAAGATATTTTTAAAGATGCTTTGGCCCGCCATACCGACAAAAAAGTAGAAATTTTAAATCCCAACCAAGCCATGATTGATGAAGCCTGCCGGGAAATTGTTCCCGGAGGGTCACCACAAATCTCTATCGATATTGTATCCAGGGTCACATGGGAACCCGCCGGAATCGAAGCCTATGACCGCCTGCTCTCCACGGTTTCTCCGGATGTGGTCGACGCCCTGAAAAACTATCGGCTGGACGGACAGTTGTTCAGCATAGAACTTGAATAAGGTAAGAATATGAGTCGGATTTTACTGATTACCGGTCCCGGGGGCGAAGCCCAGGGGTGGGGCAACATGGCCGTAACCCAGGAGATTGCAAAGGCCATAAACGCGTCAGGCAAATCTTGCGACATCGCATCCGTATCAAACATGGACGAATTAATCCGGGTGCTGGATACCCGCAAATTCGACCTTGTCTGGAGTGCGCTGTACCATGTGACGGAAAACGAAGCCACCATAGGCATGGGGGAGAGCGGTGAAGACTGGGTGGCCGATATCCTGGACAAGCTCAGGCTCCCCTATATCGGGCCGGATGCGGCCACCATGAAGGCGTTGATTCACAAAACCGCCACCCACAACATCCTGGACAAGGCAGGCGTTCC
>NZ_DDYV01000189.1:0-304 GCF_002348205.1 Desulfobacter sp. UBA2225
GATTTTGGCGATTACCTCATGGTCCGGGCCGCCAACATGAAACTGACCATTGAAAAGAAAACAAAAATCATCGTCAATATTTCAGGCGGCGGGTGCCCGGATGTACCCTACCTTGCCCGGGAAATGGTGGGCAGACACCTGGATGAGGCCCCAAGACCCGGCAAAATCGGGCATACACTTTGCGGATACGCCCTGGAACTGGCGCATAAGGAGATGATTCGCCAATGCTCCTGATTGTCGGTACAGTGCCGGATGAGAACTTTCCTTTAACCCTGGGGCCGGCACTCCTGGACGGTGCTGATAT
>NZ_DDYV01000189.1:383-3811 GCF_002348205.1 Desulfobacter sp. UBA2225
CTGTCCCGGGAATTGCCGGGTATGGCGCCAACCACCCTGGCGTTTCACTATCTTCAGCCTGACGTAGACTGGCACAATAAAGTTCTTTTTGCCGTTGAAGAGATGGAGAAAAGGCCTGTTCTCGTTGCAGACGCCGGATTCATGTACGCGGCCAAGATGAGCGGCCAGGCGCAAAGCTATGATCTTTTTACTCCGGATGTGGGGGAACTCTCCTTTCTGGCTGACGAAACTGCGCCCCATCCTTTTTATACCAGAGGGTTTATTTTGCACCAGGACAATAATGTGCCGGATCTTATTGCCCGGGCCCATGAACACCGGAACGGGGCCCGTCACCTTCTGGTAAAAGGCAGTGTTGATTATATGGTGGCTGACGGTGAAATCACAGGTCAGGTCAGCAAACCTGCTGCCGAAGCCATGGAGGCCATGGGCGGTACCGGAGACACCCTGACCGGCATTGTCTGCGCCTTGATTGAATCCGGGAAAAGCATCCCAAAAGCCTGCCGCATTGCAGCCCGTGTCAATCGAATGGCCGGGGTCTCTGCCAGGCCGACACCCGCCTCACAGGTTATGGACCTTATCTTACAGATCCCCAAAGCCCTGGCCCGGGTTATGGCAGATCCGGACTATCAATAATAAAAAAACAGTGAAAAAGTGACGGATAAATCAGAAAACAGTTCTTTGATCAGCGCAATTGAGCCCGGCATGACAGTGCTGGATATTGTTTCAACATACAGTGCCGCCCAGGAGGTGTTCAAACGCTGGGATGACAGGGCAGGGGAATGCATCTGCTGCAACGCGCTTTTTGAGTCCCTTGACGCGGTTGCCGAAAAATACAACCTGGATTTAGCGGCCCTGGTTCAAGATTTGCAAAATGCCGCCGACAACTCCAGGGCGAGTACTTAAAATTTTTCTTCAAATCTGCCCAATTCTCTGTTTTTCATTACTTTCCCACCCATGAATATTTTTCCGTTCATGGCGATATAAACACCGGGGCAAGCCTTTTGAACAGCGCCCAGGGCGCAGCCGATATTAAAAATCGCGTCCGTGTCGCTGAACATGGCAGGAAGCAGAGCGCCCGTGAGCACAATCGTTTTATTCTTTGCGCCGCCATGGGAGATGATGTGCCTGGCTGTCTCCGGCATGGTATCTGTTCCGTGGGTGATAATAATCATCCTGCAAGGGTCTGCCGCAACCGTTTCGGCGATAAGTTCCCTGTCCTCATCCGTTAAATCAAGGCTGTCTTTACGCAGAAGTGATGTAATGGTGTAAGGGACTTGCAGGTTAAAATGATTAAGCACCTTAATGGCGTTTGGCGGCCCCACTTCATATTCACTTTTTGCATCAAAATAAATTTTATCAATGGTGCCGCCGGTAGCAATAATCGAAATGGTTTCCATGCCTGTCCCTTNNAATATAAAATCAATAACTGGTATTTTAGTCCCTTAAATTCTGACCAGGGGCCTTACCTATCCAATAATTTTACTGGTAATTTTTTCCGGCAACCCTTCAACAAAAAGTCTGATCTCATCCCGGACGCGTCGATAAACAGCAAGCTTTTCATCTTCGTTATTTAAATTTTTAGTCAGCTCTGGAGGGTTGTCAAAGGATTGACAAATGACATTTACCTCAGCCGCAAAACTTGGGCATTTTTGCGCTGCGGTATTACATACGGTTATGACACAATCAATATCTTTTTTCATAAAATCCTTAACTTCATGGGTTTCATGACCAGAGATGTCAACACCGGCCTCTTTCATTACCTTAACGGCAAGCGGGTCAAGCGGGCCAGTGCTGATTCCTGCTGAAAAAGCGTTAATTTTATCCGGATAAAGGTAATGAGCCCAACCTTCAGCCATTTGACTGCGACAAGTATTCATTTCACAAACAAAAAGTATCGTTTTTTTTGACATGTAACTTTACCTCCTTTATATGAAAGATCTGTGTAACCTACACAGATCTTTCAACCTTCGTTGTGGGCTATGTCTGGCAGTTGATATGCCAGGTCAGCCCATGGCTGTTCTTCAAAAGTCTTTAATCAGAAAAATTGAGATTTAGACTATCAAATGTAAAATGAATTACATGTAGCAAATAATTGTTAGACGTTTATGAGAAAATGAATTTAATGGAAGATTAAACATCCCGCCAAAAAAAACTGTTATTCATGGACGAGGGATGTTAAAAAAACCGCTCAGGTTGAAATATAATAAAGAAATAAACTGTTAAGATTTATGTAATGGTCGCGTCTGCCGCCGCTGCCGGTAAAAAATTAGGAACAGGATGAACAGCGTTACACAGCTTGATTGTCTGATTGATGATCTGATAGAAAAAAATGTCGCATTTGCCTGCTGGTTCCAATCGTCGAGTGACAGCCCACAACTGATTGCCGGGTCGGAAAATGATATCATATTCCCGGCAAGTATAGAGGCGTTGAGCCGAGTCCGCGGATTTGTGTTTGCCCCGTTTAAAATATCCGACAATGCGCCTGTCATTGTTTTGCAGCCGGCCATACACCTGAAAGGTTATGATCAGATCCTGTCGTTTAACCCGGAATCCCTGACGTCGGCCCCTTTTAGTCGCGAAACAAAAGACCCTTGCATCTCAACGGAGTTTCATGATTACCTGGTGTGCGTCAAGCATGCCATTGAACAGATCAACGCCGCAAAATTTTCCAAGGTCATTGTCTCCAGGCGGATTTGTAAAGAGCGAAAAAGTGAATCCATGGGTCGGCTTTTTCTTGGGATGCACGACGCAAACCCGGCTGTGTTTGTTTTTGTGGCAAATCTGCCTAAGGCCGGGCTTTGGATGGGGGCCACCCCTGAATTGTTGTTTCGCTTCGATGGGCGGCATGCCCAGACCGTGTCCCTGGCCGGCACCCAGCCCCGGCGTCCCGATGGCCGGTATTGCTGGTTTACCAAGGAGATTGAAGAGCAGGCCTTTGTCTCCAGGTACACGGTGGATGTGCTCCACCGGTTTGGTTTTTCAACCTACCAGACAAAGGGGCCCCAGGATCTTGAGACAGCCACCGTGGCCCACTTGAAAACTTCTTTCTTTTTTTCCGGAGACCAAATCCAAGACCGGCTTGGAGAATTTGTTGAACAGCTTTGCCCGACGCCTGCGGTCTGCGGTTTGCCCAAGGTTGCGGCAGCTCGTTTTATCCAGGACTTTGAACCCCACGACAGGCGGTATTATACCGGGTTCCTGGGGCCCTGGCGTCTTGGACAAAGCGGCACGGACGTTTATGTGAACCTGCGCAGCATGGAAATTGAAGACAACCAGTATGTCCTTTACATCGGCGGGGGAATCACGGCCCGCTCCAACCCGGAACAGGAGTGGGAGGAGACCACGCAAAAGTCCAGAACGCTTTTAAACGCCATAGAGGCGTTGCAGGAACAAGAAACAAGAGACTGGAAACAAGAAACAAGAGGGTG
>NZ_DDYV01000135.1:0-3393 GCF_002348205.1 Desulfobacter sp. UBA2225
ATCCTGATGTGCGGTTATTGTGCAGGTCTCTGTCAGATAGTTGAGCAGTCGTTTTCTGAAACGTCCGTACTGGCGGTTTAAAAAAGCGGAATCCGATACTTCGAATTCATCCAGGATAGGACGGATCTCTTGAAAATTCTTGGCCGCATTCATGATGTTTCTGGAGGCCAGGATAATCTGGTCAAGATCCGTTGTTCTGGATTCATCCATGGTCTGGGTTTGAATCCTGGAGTAATAGGCCACCACAGCGGAGTGAAGCCGTCCGATCTGGGTAAAAAGCTCTTTTCCCGTTAACGGTTTACGCTCGGTTTTTTCAAAGGGCAGCCTGTCGTCAAACACCAGTTGTTCATCCAGTGCAAGTGTCCGTAAGGCATACAGCTGGCACTCCTGCAACATGTGGATCACTTCGTTTTTCATGGCCAAGCAAGCGGCTTCCGTCTCTTCGGCAGGGGTATTGGCCAGGTAAACACTAATGTTTTTTCTGTGTTCAGGCAAAAATTTGACAAGCAGTCGGGTGAAGAAAGATACAAAGGGGACAAATAACAAAACGCCTGTGATATTGAACAAGGAGTGGAACAGCGCCAGGCCGACCGGCCCGTTGGTGGAAACATCCACAAACAATTTGACGGCCCTGACCATCAGGGGCAGACCGGCAAAGGTGGTGATGCCCGTGACAAAGTTGAACACCAGATGGGCAACCGCCACACGTTTTTTGGGAGGTGCGCCTCCGGCCGCGCCTAAAAGAATGGTAATAGTGGTGCCGATATTGGCCCCGATGACCATGGCCGCACCCATCTCAAAGGTCATAAGGCCGCTGTTCAGCGCTGCCAGGGTGATGGCGATGGTAGCGGCGCTGGCCTGCATCAGGGCGGTCATGACAGTCCCGATGAAAAGGCAGCCCCAAAGCGGAAGATTGTGCAGATGTGACGGATCAAATCCCTTGGCAAAGACCTCTACACTGATTTTCATGTAGTCCAGTCCCAGGAATAGAAAGCCAAAACCCACCAGAAGCCGCGTTAAATGGGCCAGCCGACTCCCCGGCTTAAAAAGGATCAATCCAAAAGCGGCAACGCCGATAAACGGCAGGGCAAAGACCTCAATTTTGACTTTGAACCCAAGGGTGGCCACAATCCAGGCGGTGAGGGTGGTTCCGATATTGGAACCTAAAATAACACCGATGGCATTTTCCATGCTCATGACGCCGGCCCCTACAAAGGCCAGAACCATCAACGAGACCGCAGAACTGCTCTGCAAAACAGCAGTTACCAATGTGCCTCCGGCAATGGCCTTGAACCGGGTATTGGTATAGTTCCGGATTATCCTGCGGAACGCTTTTCCGCTTAAATCCTTTACAGATATTTCCAGAAGCTGCATACCAAACATGAAAATACCCAGTCCCGCAAGCAGCTTCCAATAATCGAATTCTGACATATATATTTTGTGAGATTTCTCAGGTTATCCGCACAGCCATAGAGACGCGTGCTTCATTTATTTAAACAAAACGGAGCAAACCGGGCCTTTAAACAGACGAGACAGCACATTATTGCTTTGACTTCCGGCCTTCCCCAGTGCAACGGACGTATCGGTCTTTTTTTCAGTATAAAATAGTATCGCATTATAATATACAGCTTGTAGTGAAATGAAAGGATTTTTCAGTCCATGTTGGAACAAAATATTCTCATTACCGGTCTGTCCTAAAAGACCGGCTCCTTTTCCAAAAACAAGTGTGGCGCAAAGGGTGACGGCAAGGCCCGCAATGGTTCCTAAAAATGCGGTCAAACCCTTTCGAAGGTAGGCTTGCCTTGTCCTCTTCTCCTTGGGTATACCCATAAAACGCAAAGGCCGCAACCCCGGATTGCGGGTGTTGCGGCCTTTAATGATTTTAATCCGTCAAGACGGGATTATTGATACAGGCAATCTATTCTTCTGCCGGCATCAGTGTAGCCGGATCCAACAAAAGTTTCTGATCTGCCCTGTCTCCGTCTTTAAGCACAATGGCCTGGGTTTTATTTTCCGCAGTCACAAGGAATACAGCCTTGTCAAACAGCTTATCGTAATTTTCCAGCTGAACCGGATAACCGTTCTGGTTAAGGGGTTCTTCTCTGTGGCTTTGCATGGAAAACCAGATGCAGATGCCGAAATCCCGGTTAAGCCGCTTTAAATCAGAAAGCACCTCTGAAAGGTCAGTATCAAAATTAAGACCGTCAATGACCATCAGGGTGGGCAGGGGGAGATCAGCTCCCTTAAAACTGTTCAGGTAATCTCTGATTTTGTTTACATTAAATGTGGAATCGTTGTACGCAATTCCTGTTTTATGATGTCGTATCTCATCCCACAACCGTTCGGCAACCTGGGCGTCAACATAGCCGATGCTGTCGATAAGGCTGGCGTACCCTTCATTATATCTGATGTTGATTTTCTCTATCGTGTCAGCCAGGCTGATATGAAGCACTTTTTCATCGCTTAGCAGACGTGTCAGGGCAATTTGAACCAGAAATCCGGTTTTGCCTACACCGGCCCGGGAAAGTACGGCACCAAACTGACCACCTGTAATGTTTTTCGTGCCAATGGTTTTTTCTGCCGGACTTTTTAAAATGAGGTCGTTTTTAAGCATATATCCTCTCTTATATCAAAAAGGTCTTATTTGTTTTTAGCTGCTTTTTCTTCGGCTTTTTTCTTGGCAATTTCCTCTGCCACGGACTGGGGAGCCTGTTTATATAAAGAAAATTCCATTGTGAACTGAGCCTTGCCCTGGGTGGCGGATCTTAGAATCGTAGAAAAGCCGAACATGTCGGACAGCGGAACCTGGGATTCGATGACTGACATGGTCCCTTCCTCCTGCGAGCCCTGGATAATGCCGCGGCGCTGATTAATCAGCCCCATGCAGGAACCCTGGAACTCATTGGGGGTCTCAATAACCACCTTCATAATAGGTTCCATGATAACAGGCTTTGCTTTTTTGTAAGCTTCAAGAAAACCGCCGCGGGCTGCTGCCTGAAATGCCATTTCAGATGAGTCCACGGCATGGTAGGCACCGTCTTCGAGAGTGATCTTGATGCCGGTTACCGGAAATTCAAGGCTCGGGCCCTTTGCAAGGCAGGCCTGAAAGCCTTTTTCACAGGCCGGGATATACTGGGTGGGAATGCGGCCGCCGGTGACCTTGTTTACAAATTCAAATTCTTCTTCAGAGGGTTCAATAAAACCTGACACACGGCCGAACTGACCCGCACCACCGGTCTGTTTTTTGTGGGTGTAGTTAAACGGGGCTCTCTGGGTAATGGTTTCCCTGTAAGCCACCCTGGGCTGGCCCGTGGCTACCTCGGCGTTGTATTCTCGCTTCATACGCTCCACGTATACTTCCAAGTGAAGCTCGCCCATGCCCTGGATAATGGT
>NZ_DDYV01000099.1:0-4582 GCF_002348205.1 Desulfobacter sp. UBA2225
TCATTGATGAAGTCCACATGCTTTCGGTGGCTGCCTTCAATGCCCTGCTCAAGACCCTTGAAGAGCCCCCGGCCCATGTTCTTTTCATCTTTGCCACCACGGAAGTCCACAAAATTCCGGCCACCATCCTGTCCCGGTGCCAGCGACATGACTTGTCGCGAATTGCCTTGGACAGGATCTGCGCCCACTTAGGGGATCTATGCCGAAAAGAAGGGTATACGGTTGAAACAGAAGGGCTGGAACTGATCGCCTTAGAGGCGGACGGCTCCATCAGGGACGGCTTAAGCCTTTTGGACAGAATTCTTTCAGCCGGGCCTGAAAAAGAGATTGACAGGCTTTTGGTGGCCCAGAGACTTCGGGTCACGGACCGAAAAATTCTTTTTTCCATATCTTCGGCCGTACTGGAAAGAAACGGAGCACAACTAATTGATCTTGTGAGTAAAATCAATGATTCCGGCATGGATTTGAAAGAATTTTATTCCGGTATCATTGCCCAGTTCAGGAATCTGAACATCATCCGGCTGTGCGGAAAAGAGAGCCCGGTGCTCAATATGATTGAAACGGAAAAACTTGCGCTTGACCAGATGTGCAAAAATTTTCCATCGGCCTATCTTGGGATGCTGCTGGACCTTCTCTTAAAAGAGGAGAGTGTTGTGCGCTTTGCATCCCATACCCAGACCGCCGTAGAAATGGTGTTGCTCAAAATGATCCAGATTGAACCGGAGATCCGGCTTGATGAGATCATCACCAAGGTGGATCTTTTAGCACGCCGGATGGAGAACCGTCTTGGCCAGACCCGTGTTGATTCACCGCCGCCCCAATCTGCTAAGCCGCCCTTGACATCTGCACCGCTTTCAGAACAGATCCCCGGAGACAAACTCACCGAAACACCGCCTTTGGCAGGTACACGGCCGATGCCGGAGCCCATGCCCTATGAACCGGAACCGGAGCAGGCTCCACCGCCGCATATCCCAACGGATTTATCCGATTCACTCGATTCACCTGGGCCTACCCCCCCTTCCCCTTTGCGTCAGGAGCAGGAACACCAGAAACCAGGAACCTGGTCGCAGTTCATGGATGTACTTCAACATGAACTGCCCTTTATCTTCGGCTTATTTTCCAAGGGTCAGGCGGACACATCCGCCCCGGACAAAGTGATTGTGACCCTTTCATCCTGTTCCGGGTTTGAAGAATCAAGACTCAACACCAAAACCAAAGCGCTGGCGGAGCTGGGCCGAAAACATTTAGGCAAACCCATTGAGGTAAGCATAGAAAACAACGGCTGCCCTGAGGATGAGACTTGCCGGCAGCAAGCGTCCCAGCAAAAAGCGGAACAAGCTGCGGCAGGACACCCCATGGTCCAGCATGCGGTACGTTTATTTGACGCAGATATCATATAACACCCCCAATATAGGAGTTGACCCATGAAAAATATGAATAACATGATGAAACAGGCACAAAAGCTGCAGAAAAAAATGTTGGAGGCACAGCAGGATCTGGCAACCAAAACCGTTGAAGCCAGCTCAGGTGGCGGTATGGTAAAAGTGGTTGCCAATGGGGCCCAGAAAATTGAATCCCTTGTGCTTGAAAAAGAGATAGTTGACCCGGAAGATGTTGAAATGCTGCAGGATCTTGTGCTTGCCGCGGTGAACGACGCGTTGAAAAAATCCCAGGAAATGGTCTCCGCTGAGATGGGAAAACTGACCGGCGGCATGAATATTCCAGGTCTATAATATTAAAAAGAACCTGCACCCGTTGTGAACCATTATCCTGAAGCCATTGTTAAACTGATCTATTCGCTTTCCACCTTGCCGGGTATAGGAAAGAAAACAGCAGAGCGTCTGGCGCTTCATATCCTTCATGCCCCGGACCATGAGGCCGCGTCTCTGGCTGCAAATATCATCGAACTGAAAAAAAGCGTCAGGTTGTGCGCATCCTGCTTTGCACTCACTGACCGGGAAACCTGCCGAATCTGTTCAAACCCAGGCAGGGATAAAGGCGTGATCTGCGTGGTGGAAAACCCCCCCGACATGGCTGCCATTGAAAAATCGGGGGCCTTTTCAGGCCTGTATCACATCCTTGGCGGGGCGCTGTCCCCCATTGACGGCATCGGCCCCGGAGACATCCGCCTGGCCGAACTGTTCAGGCGGACCCGGGGCAACGACGTCAGGGAACTGATCCTTGCCACCCGGACCAATGTGGAAGGCGAAGCTACGGCTGCCTATATCCGGAGCAAGCTGACTCCGACAAAAATTAAAATAACCCGAATTGCATCGGGCATACCCATGGGCGGGGAGCTTCAATATGTAGATCCCTTGACTATGCAAAAAGCCATGGAAAAACGTTACGGGATTTAAAAATGCTGACACCGGAAGATCTTTTTGACTGTAAATTATGCGGTGAGTGCTGCAGAGGATTTGGCGGCACCTATGTGGATGAAAGGGATATCAGAAAGGTCTGCGATTATATCCACGCGGATACTGACACCTTTGTGGAAAATTATTGTGACATGTCCGGCTCAAGGCCGGTGCTGACACTGGGACAAGACGGGAGCTGCATCTTCTTTGATCCCCAAAAGCAGTGTACGATCCATCCGGTCAAACCCTATATGTGCCGGGCCTGGCCCTTTATCAAAGCCCTGATCAACCATCCGGAAAACTGGGAGATAATGGCAAACTCCTGCCCAGGTATGAAAAAAGGCCTCCCAGCCGAGGATATTTCACGCATAGCTGCCATGGAAAAAGAAAAACTTGATCGGGATTTCAACCGTTAATCAGACTCAAATCGCAGCCGGGCATCACTTCTTCTGGGAAAAATAAAACAAAAAATACTTTCCCAGATCGTCAAAATGATCGGTGTCCTCGAATTCGCAGCCAAAGATGTATTCGGAAAAGGCTTTCCTGATCCTTATACGCTTACGAACCTCGGAGCGGTTCGGATTATCCAGGGTAAACTTGACCTCAGCCATGCTCTCCTCTTTGATAAGGGCCTTTTCCAGAGTTTTAAACTGGATGCCGTTGTAGGAGAGGTCCGTGATCACCCCGGGGTACTGCTTCCGGTTCTGGGTGAGCACCCCTTTAAATTGCACTTCCTTGCGGATGCCCCGCCGTCTTTCTAATATCACGCTGAAAATATGCCCGCACTTGCACTTGTATTTCAACTGAACTTTGGCTTTGTGCCTGATGAATTTGGACACGTCCCTGGTGGAGGAGTTTCCGCATGATTCACAGACAAAGGTGGCCGCAAGCTCCGAGGATACGAAGATCTTTGGTATCGTCATTCTTTATCATTTCACCAAATTGTTTGTATAATTGCCCCGTTGTGGTCCAATAAGACTTGCAACGAAAATGATAACTATAAGACAGGATGGTCAGTTTTTCAAGAACCAAAAGACGGCTTTGAATCCAACGAAGAGATCGGATAAAATAACGCGTTTTTTTTATTTTATTTGTTATACATGTCTTCGAACTGGCGGGCGATACTGTCACGNNCCCGCCGGTTCTGGGCCCGCCCCTGTGCCGTATCATTGGTGGCCACGGGATGATACTGGGCATAGCCTTCGGCAGAAATATAAAAAGGGGGTACCCCGTTGGCTACCAGCAGGCGCGCAACAGTAGAGGCCCTGGCCGAAGACAGTTCCCAGTTGGAGGGATAAATGGATGACGTAATGGGCTCGGAATCGGTATGCCCCCGGACCTTTACATGATAGGCAAGCTTTGACAAGACCGCCGCCACTTTTTCAAGAATTTCCAACCCCTTTGGCGATAGCTGTGTGCCGCCTGCTGAAAAAAGCAGTAGGTCGGACATGGTGATGACCACACCGGCATCGGTTTTAGTAACACTAACCTCCCCGCCCAGTTTATTGAAAAGGACCAGTTCCCTGACCTCTGAAACTATTTCATCCATCTCCTTCTCAATCATGGCACCCATATCGTCAACAGCCTGATTCTCAGGGGATTTTTCTGATGGAATGGGATGCATGATCAATCCCTCCCGGGTACCCGATTCAGGTACAGCCTGGGCTCCCAGGGCGCTTTTTAAGGATTTGACCAGTTCCTTGTAGGTCTCCTGCTGGGTGGTACTCATGGCAAACATGAGAACAAAAAAGCACATCAGAAGCGTTACCAGGTCCGAAAAGGTCGCCATCCATTCAGGGGCACCCTCCTGAATATTGATTATCTCCTGCTTGATAATCTGCTTTTTTTTCCTTCCCTCATCTTCTTCCGCCATATGGTTATCCTTCTTTATACCCGCGAGGGTGCCTTATTTTTTTTCTTTAGCCGCGACATTTCCCAAATAAACTTTAAGCTTGTCTTCCATTAATTTCGGGTGCTCGCCTTCCCGGATGGATAAAACCCCTTCGTAAATGATATTCATATTGGTCAGTTCAGCATCATTCCGACCTTTGAGTTTGTTGCTCATGGGTGTAAAAAACAGGTTTGCAAGGATGGCCCCGTAAAAGGTGGTGATCATAGCCACGGCCATTGACGGACCGATGGAGGAAGGATCATCCAGATTGGCCAGCATCTGTACAAGACCAATCAGGATGATCCTTCCTCCATCGGTCCGTCAATGGCCGTGG
>NZ_DDYV01000288.1:0-4103 GCF_002348205.1 Desulfobacter sp. UBA2225
ACCGGGAAAATGGGAATGCGCCCTCTATCACTGCCCATTCGGCATCTGTCAATCCAGTGAATTCGCCTGCCATCTTTTTTCTCCTTGTTCAACGGTTGTTTCTTCTTGTCAGGAAAATATAAGACATTGTAATAACAATGTAAAATGGATTTTTGGGATAGGCTTACTATATAAAAATTTATCAGGCAATAAAATATTTGTCAGCTGATGTTACTGAGTTCATAAATTCAGGTACAGAACAAGACATTATGGAAAAACCCCCTATATAATGGATATGTAAAAGGTGGGACACACCCGAAGTATTGTGGGGGAATGACCGATAAATCACCGGAATAGTCTTGGGTGCTCATTTACCTGAAAAACTGAGCCTGTCCTACACGTAGTCCTCGCTTTGCAAGTTCTTATTCCGTTATAAGTGCCCTTACTTTAGCCAAAGCTTCACTTACTACTGAGGCCGAGGCCTTTTCAGCAAACTTTAAACCTCTTTCCACAAAATCAATTGTCTTGACCTGATGACACAGAACAACACCGGAAATCTTTTCTCCGGCTAAAACTACTTCAAAACCATGTCCCTGAACCCTGCTTGTGACCGGGGCGACCAAAGCCAGGAGAATTTTTTTATTGAAAATTGCAGGAGAAAGGACCAGGGCCGGGTGATGCCCCAGTTGCTCATGACCGGCGGCAGGGTCAAAGTCTGTCCAGACAAGATCGCCGCGTTCGGGAATAAACACTTTTTTTTCAGATCTTGCGGCCATTACCATTCCTTTCCTACAGGCTTGTCGTGCAACCATGCCTTATCCTCGGCATCCAAGGCAACAGCCTTGGAATCACATTGGTTTAAAAGTTCGTCAAGTGTATAATCTTTTTTCTTTTTGATAGGGGTAATAATAATCCTTCCGTCTTTCGCCTCAATGGTAACGGTCTGATCTTTTTCAAGCTGGATTATATCAGCAATCACTTTTGGTATCCTTGCTGCCAAGCTGTTACCCCACTTTTTAATAACCAGTTCTGTCATTTTGTGTTCCTTCAAGAGTTTAAACATTGTATAAACATGCACTACTGCACAAAAGGGGTTGTGTCAACAACGTATAAACATTTTAAGCCCAAATCTACACCCAAATATCGGGCTTGGTCATAACATCGGCCACAGCGTAGGTTGGGTTGAACGAAGTGAAACCCAACAACTTATCGGCGTTGGGTTTCGTTCCTCAACCCAACCTACCAAAAATTCGGATGGCCTAAAATATGACCAAGGCCCAAATATCAAAATCCTCTTGCCTTACCATGTTCCTGATCAATGATCTTTGTGGCCCCTTGTTTTAAAGTTTGAGGTCAAAAGTTATGATCTTTTTCCAATGCCTGTTTCAGGGGACAATCCTCTTTGGCATCCTGGCCATGCCGATATATTTCCAGCACTTCTATTGATTTTTTGGCCAGGTCTCTTCTTGCTTCTCTTCTCTTTCCTTTTACACGTGGGATTTTCATTGAATCATATGCAGTGGTCTTATGTCGCATCCATGCAATTACAGCAGCTTGAGCTCTCTTATTAATAGGAATAAGCTGGGTCCTAGCAACGGTTCCGCTGCCCACAGGGGTTGCGTGGGTGGTTATGATTTTTCCAAGGAGTTGTGCCTCTTTCTCATACCTGGGGTGGAAATTCAAAAACTTGATGATTTGATCATTAAATTCTTGTGTATAGGCGTTTTGCTTGGCCTCTCTTCGTGCCAGTTCGCGCTTTCGCTCATTGGCATAGACTGGCGTTGCCCTCTTATCAGCCACTTCCTGTTTTGCGGCCAGGATATTGTCAGCGGGAGCCCAGATCCCTTTTGAAATCATCCGTCTGCGGTATTTTGCCTGGACTACCCATACGGGGCCCTTTAATTTTACTCGCCTTGTAACAGCCGCATCCCCTGCGGGCAAAAAGGCCCACTCTTCAGGCGGTGTTAGTTTCTCCCCTGATTCAGAATATAGTGTTCCTTCTCTATGCCCTGGATAGACAGTTAAATGCTGATGTACCATCCATTGTGCCTTAAATCATTTAAGTCCATGGAAAAACCGTTTTTAATTTGGGTAATCAATCCTCTCCTTGAATGTTAATACGAAGCTTCATTGCTTTTACACCCGGCTTCTTCTTCATCTAATTGACGGGCATACTCAGCGATCTTCTCCAATTGTGTTATAATCTGCTTTAAAGACCGGATTACGGCTTCTTCGCCGTGATCCAATGACATCCGACGAGTGATTTGTTCTAAAAGCTTGTCATATCCCTTGATGCCGCCACCCATTGACTCTGAATTTGTGGCGTGGATTGCAAGGTCGATAACCGTGGACACTTCGCCCTTATTCATCCGGTCGGGATAAGTTGCTTTTTGCTTTATCTTTAAATCGTTAAAAAAGGCCATGATGTTGGGGTAAAAATCGTCTTGCATCGTTAATTCTCCTGTGCAATGGGTGTTATATCAATAATTTTTTCGCCAGTGAAAAGATCCAAATGCTTTTCATTGGCCATTTTATTATCAAGCGCTTTCTCATACTGGTGTTCACTCATCTTTGTCCCTTGTTATTTGGAAACAATGAAAATCGATTCGGCTTTTTTCTGGAGCAAAAAAAACCGGAATCAACAAAGCGCACATGCATAAAGAACTCCCTGTCCGGACTGAAACAGCCAATGATTAATGTTTGAAAATTTGCGGTTTGCCGTCCGGATTAATTTCAATGCCAATGGTGTCGCCGGTCTTAAACCCGATGCTCCGGATTCGGGCGCAAACTTCGGCATGTCGTTTCTGGTACCAGTATACGGACCACAGAGGATTGCGGACCGTATCAACGCCATAGGCATCGTGGCTGTCAAGGTTTAAACGAACTTTATCTCTTGCGATCACGGTGTCAGCCTCAGCCATGAACCGATCGATAAAATAATGGTGGTCATACAGGGCCTTTGAAAGCTGCTTCTGAAGTTCAGGGGTGTCTTCAAGATAGTGATTGACGACCTGACGAAGATCACCGGGCACAATGATGGAAAGGCCCAATACCGCAAACCGCCAATGCTGCAGGGCAAATGATTCCAGCGTTTGCTGGTAATCTGAGATCACACCCAGAATATCCTCAAAGACAGTGGGTTGATCTCCCCAGCCGTGAACCATTTTCTCACATTGGGTGATGACCTCCAGATAAAAGGACTGGTTATCCATGACAAAGGTTGGCCGTTCACGATAACTGTGCCGCTTTCGAATTCTCCGAATGCCGTCCAGAACAATGATATGCTGCTCGCTTTCGATCATCTCCTTGAGGTCGAATTTCGAAATATCCTTGGCCTGGACAATATAGATGTCATTATCATACGTGATGATATATTCAATTTCACAACTGAACCCTAAAAAATCCTGGATGCGCGTTGACAAGTCAATCAGTTTTCGGTCATGAGGGGTTCGGGTAATGAACGGCTCGTTACTCAGCTTTTTCTGACGGTCACGACAATAACCGAACTCCCACTGGCGGCCAATCATTTTGGCCATGACACTTGATCCATCGATAAAAGGCATTGCGATAAGCCCCATCTGTTCCGGGTCAATCTCGGGCGCGCGATTGAATTTTTGCTGTCTCTTGATCGAAAGGGCTTTGGCGGTGAGGGATGATTTCACCATCCGTTTACGCGCATACTTTATCCCGCTAATATCCGAGTAAGTCGGTATGGAATCAAAGGAGCCGCCTTTGAAATATTCTTCGTCAGGATGGGCGCTGCGAGCGATGACCTTGAACCCGTCCCGATAGTTTTTCAAAAAAGCTTCCAGCTCGGCAAACTCATTTGTTTTAAAGTTTTCCGCCGGAACGTACAGAAAATCTGGCACGCTGAACCCGGCATCCTTTAAGCGCTTCAGCAGCAGGGCTTTTTCCGGCAATCGGGTTGACATTATTAATTTCTCCTTACCCGCAGCATTTTTTATACTTTTTCCCGCTTCCGTATGGGCAGGGTCATTGCGGGCGATTTTTGTTTCGACGTTCGTTTGCTTTGTCGGATTTAATAAAATTTCCAAATCCGTAATATTTTATAGATTACCCGGCCCCAAATCAATTGAAAAGGGCGCATTCCCATTTTCCCGGTT
>NZ_DDYV01000266.1:0-30850 GCF_002348205.1 Desulfobacter sp. UBA2225
GACCCTCCTGGACCGGGAGATCGATGAAGACCTTATACGGCAAAGCATCACCCGTCCCCTTGACGGGATAAAAGTGGCCCCAAGCTACGGCTGTCATGCGCTGCGTCCCTCAACCATCACTGGGTTCGATGAGCACCCCGATGCACCGACGATATTTGAACGGATTATCACACTGACCGGGGCCGAACCTGTAAACTGGTCCAAACGCCTGGAATGCTGCGGCAATCCCTTATTGGATAAAAACACCCCTCTGGCCGAGGGCTTTATCCTAGCAAAATATGAAACGGCAGAACAGGAAGGGGCGGATATAATCTGTACGGCATGTAATTATTGCCACATGCAATTTGAACACGGCCGGAAGCTTATCCTGAGATCTGGATCAACACCCCCCATACCTGCCATACTCCTTACCCAATTGCTGGCCCGGGCCATGGGGCTTGAAAAGGACCGGACAGGGGCATAAACATTATCTGAAAACAAAAAAATATCCCCTGCTCTTTCCGAGACAGGGGATTATCATTATTTTTTCATCTCATAAAACAGATCCGTGGAACTATACTCCCTGGCGTGTCCCAGATAGTTATGCGAGGCTTTTTTCATCATCTGATCAATCTCTTCCCGGTTCTCGTAAGCTCTTTTTACTTTGCCCGGCGACCCTGTAACAAGTGAATATGGCGGAATAATCGTTTTTTCCAGGACAACGGTGCCGGCGGCAATGACGCAGCCTTCCCCGATCACGCTTTTGTTCAAGAGAACGGCGCCCATACCGATCAGACAGCCGTCCCCAATGGTGCATCCGTGTACACAGCAGTTATGGCCGATGGTGACGTCGTTTCCGATGACCAAAGGAGTCTCCCTGGCCACATGGCCCATGCAAAGATCCTGAATATTTGTGCGTTCACCAATGCGGATTTCAGCGACATCTCCCCTGAGAACCGTTTGAAACCAGACTGAAGAATCCCGGCCGATCTGCACATCACCTATAATCTTGGCACCAGGCGCTATAAAAACAGAGTCGTGCACCTCCGGCACACTATTTTTGTATGAATACAGTGTCATAAAATCAAACTTTGTTAATATCTAAATTTTTCCCGGAAAAAGGCCACCAGTTCCTCTATCTTCATGCGCTGCTGATCCATGGAATCGCGTTCCCGGATGGTGACCGCATTGTCATCAAGGGATTCATAGTCAAAGGTGACGCAATAGGGGGTGCCGGCCTCGTCCTGGCGGCGGTAGCGCTTGCCGATGCTGCCCTGGACATCAAAGTCCATGTTCAGTCCCAGTTGCCGTACCAGGTTGTCAAAGACAGACTTTGCATTGTCGGCAATTTTTTTGGCCAGGGGCAACACCGCAATTTTCACAGGGGCCAACTGGTTGTGAAGATGCAGCACCACCCGGGTATCTCCTTCGTTGATCTCTTCTTCTTCATAGGCGTCGCACAAAAATACCAGAGCGGAACGCTGAACCCCCAGAGAGGGTTCAATGACAAAGGGGATGTACTTTTCCCTGGTTGCCTCGTCAAAATACTGCAGATCTTTGGAAGAGTACTCCATGTGCTGGCTTAAGTCATAGTTGGTCCGGGACGCGATACCGCACAATTCCCCCCAGCCAAAGGGATAGTGGTATTCAATATCGGCCGTGGCATTGGAGTAATGGGACAATTCCGCCTGGTCATGGTCGCGAAATCTAAGGTTGTCCGGGGTAACGCCCAGGCCCAGGTACCAGTCCATGCAGAATTTTTTCCAGAAGGCATGGAACTCAAGCTCGGTGCCGGGTTTACAGAAATATTCAATTTCCATCTGCTCAAATTCACGGGTCCTGAATACAAAGTTGCCGGGTGTAATTTCGTTCCTGAATGCCTTGCCGATCTGGCCAATGCCAAAGGGGATCTTTTTGCGTGAGGTGGTATGGATATTTTTAAAATTGACAAAGATGCCCTGGGCGGTTTCAGGGCGCAGATAGATCTCCTTTCCTTCGCCTTCAACCACACCCTGCTGGGTTTTAAACATCAGATTAAAGGCCTTGGGCAGGGTCCAGTCAAGGCTGTCGCACTGGGGACAGGTAATATTTTTGGCATTAATAAAATCCAGCATATCCTGGGGCGGGGTCTTTTCCCCTGCCCAGTTGGCGGGCTGTTCATCAGATCCGTTGTCATGTTGCCAGTTTTCCACAAGCTTGTCGGCCCGTTCTCTGGATTTGCATTTTTTGCAGTCCATCAGGGGATCGGAAAAACTGCCCACATGGCCGGAGGCTTCCCAGGTGGTCGGATTCATGAGAATGGCGGCATCCAGGCCCACCATATCAATACGCTCGGTGACAAATTTTTTCCACCAGGCCTCTTTGAGATTTTTAAGCAGTTCGACCCCCAAGGGACCGAAATCCCAGGCATTGGCAAGTCCGCCGTAAATTTCAGATCCCGGATATACGAACCCTCTGCGTTTGCAAAGTCCAACCACTTTGTCCATCAGTGTTGTTTCTTTTTTTGGTTTAGCCATTTTTTACTCCATGTTCCAAAACCGCCCGGATGGTGTCCGGGGCCGGCCCTTTATAATTTATCAATAATGAATGGTGCACTGGAATTTTCACGCTTAAAAAGATGTTGAATATACATGATTTTTATATTTTGCTGAACTGTTTTTTAAAATTTTTATGCCCCGAGGGGGCAATGGCATAAACTTACGCTTTGAAGCCGCTGAAATAATAATTTTTTTTTACGCAATGTTCTTTGTTCTAAATTAAAATGATCTATGATAGATGTAACGAATAATTATGATTAATTGGGAAATCTATTCATGAATGAAAAAAAATCCAAGGCAAAACTGCCGCCTCCACCTCAGATGAGCCCTTACGTATTTACTCTCCTGTTGCTCGGATTCGGGTTGTGGTGCTTTTGGGACGGATGGCTGAGTACAGATCCTGACATGGCCGAGTATGCCCTTTTCAACCAGGTCTTGAGCGCTGTGCTGATTCCCTGGGCCGTATGGGATTTTTTCAACGTCAAAAAAAAATATAAAAAAAATAATAGCCGACCGGCTGATCACCGGCGATTTACAACAACAGACAAAAATAACTTTAACACAGATAAATAAAGGCCGTTTGCCATTGTCGGACAGCTTGTGCGGCAAAGTCTTTTCAACATATTTTTTTGTTTTATGACGCCGATTCCGGGGTGGGTCCGGACAATAGAGTGATCCGGAATCCACCCCTCCAAAGTCTAAAATCTACTTTCGTCCCAGAATCATAGTTTCGGGATTAACCCATTCATCAAATTGTCCGGGTTGAACCAAATCCAGTTTTGCGGCAGCCTCTTTTAACGTCATGCCGTCCGCAAGCGCTTTTTTGGCGATCCGTGCGGCATTGTCATATCCGATGTGGGGTGCCAGCGCTGTGACAAGCATCAGGGAGTTTTTCAGGTGGCGTTCAATCACCGGGATGTTCGGGGTAATACCGGTCAGGCAATGGGATGTGAAAGAGGAGATGGTGTCCGCCAGAAGCGTAACCGACTGCAGCAGGTTATGGATGATAACCGGCTTAAATACATTGAGTTCAAAATTTCCCTGGCTGGCGGCAAAACCGATGGCCGCATCGTTTCCCATGACCTGGCAGGCCACCATGGTGGCTGCTTCAGTCTGGGTGGGGTTTATTTTTCCGGGCATGATCGAGCTGCCCGGCTCATTGGCCGGGATGTTGAGTTCTCCGATGCCGCATCTGGGACCGCTGGCAAGCCACCGGACGTCATTGGCGATTTTCATCAGATTGGCAGCCAGCCCTTTGAGTGCACCACTGGTGAAGACGATCTGATCATGTCCGGTGAGGCCATGGAAGGTGTTTTTCATCTGTGTGAAGGGATGGCCGGTTGATCTGGCAAGTTCCTCTGCCACGGCTTTTCCAAACCCTTGGGGCGCATTTAAGCCTGTTCCCACCGCTGTTCCGCCAATGGCCAGCGGATAAAGTGTTTCCAGGGATTGCAAAATCTGCTCTCGGCTGCTTTGGATCATGGCTTCCCAGCCGCTGATTTCCTGGCCAAGTGTTAGCGGTGTGGCATCCTGGAGGTGGGTGCGTCCTATTTTAATAATCTGTGAAAATTTTCGGGATTTTTCTTCAAGGGTAAGACGCATGCGGTCAACTGCGGGAAGCAGGGTGTCATGGATCTGAAACACTGCCGCAATATGCATGGCAGCCGGGAATGTATCATTGGAACTTTGGGATTTGTTTACATGGTCATTGGGGTGGATGGGTCTGGTTTCATCAAGTTTCTTGCCGTCAAGAAGGGCTGCTCTGTTGGCAATGACCTCATTCAAATTCATGTTGGTCTGGGTGCCGCTGCCCGTCTGCCAGACGTGAAGGGGAAACTGCCTGTCGTGATCCCCGTTCAGGATTTCATCGCAGACCCGGATAATAAGATCTGCCCGATGATCGTCCAGCAGCGTCATCTGTCTGTTGACGGCGGCACAGGCTTTTTTCAGCCGTGCAAAGGCATGGATCAGGGTTTGTGGCATCAACTCGCGGCCAATGGTGAAATTTTGCCGGCTGCGTTCGGTCTGCGCGCCCCACAATGCGTCTGCGGGCACCTGGATTGCGCCCATGGTATCATGTTCGGTTCGATTCGCCATCTATTGATTCCTCCTTTTGGCCCTTACTCCGGAAGGGCGGGTCTGTTGTGTTGGTTCCGGGAAGGATGGGGTTCCTTACGATCTGTCCGTGGGACTTTGCCAATATAACAGCTTGCCGGAGCAAGATCAAATCCTTGAGGCCGCTGCGACTCACAGTCCTGACAACTCTACTATTGTCCCTTGATCAAATGTGTTTTATACAAGAACAGTTGCATCTACCCAGAGCAGAATATAAACTTTAATCAAAATCAATCGAAAGGATATTTATTCATGAAGGATATTCCATTAATGGAAGAGGAAGCACAGCCACACGGAGACCTGCTTCTTCGAACCCAGACAATGCCGGCAGATACCAATCCCAATGGAGATATTTTTGGGGGATGGGTCATGTCCCAGATGGATATTGCAGGGAGCATCCTGGCCAAGGAGGTTACGTGTGGACGTGTGGTAACCATTGCCGTGGAAGGTATGAAGTTTATCGAGCCCATTCAGGTGGGAGATATATTTTGTTGCTATGGTTACGTGGAAAAAATAGGAAATACCTCAATTACAGTGAAGCTTGAAGTGTGGGTCAAACCCATAATTTACACCTGCGGTCTGGGGCGTTATAAAGTCACGGAAGCACGATTCGTCTATGTTGCCATTGATGATAACCATAAGAAAAGGCAAATTCCCAAAAAATAAACCGAATTATTTGCACTGCCGGAAAAAATAAATTCATAGCGCTATCCTTGACCTTTTCTGAAATCAAAATTAACTTGGAAAAAAACTTAAATAAGTTTTGACTAACTAAAGATATATGGCATTAAAAAATAAAACATGAGGATATATTATGAACTTTGAGCAGATTACCAAAAACAGACGGTCCATCAACTTTTTTGACCCTGATAAAGAGGTCACCCCCGAAGTGATAAAAAAAATGGTGGAATTGGCCAGTAATTCGCCTTCCAGCTTTAATCTTCAGCCTTGGAACCTGGTGGTCCTTCGGGACAGGGCGCAGAAGGAAAAGCTCAAAGCCCTGGCCTGGGACCAGCCCAAGATTGTTGAAGCCCCGGTGACCATGATTGTGCTGGCAGACAGGGAAGGATGGAAACAGGGCCATCCCGGACTTGAACGGACCTGGCAGGAGATGGTGAAAACCGGCATGCCCGAGACGAAACGCGATTGGTTCCTCAACGCCACAAGCTCCTTATACAACTGGAGTACGGATGCCAAACTGGCCTTTGCTGCCAAAAATGCGGGATTCTTTGCCATGAGCCTGATGTATGCAGCTGTAAGTTTAGGTCTTGATTCCCATCCCATGGACGGATTTGACCATGAAGGCGTAAAAAAAGCATTTAATATCCCTGACAGATATTGGATTCCAGTACTGCTTGCCGTGGGATATAAAAAGCCTGGGCTTGTACTTGATCCACCTAAATGGCGTAAGACATATGAAGAAATTGTCGTTGAATTATAATTAATGGATTTTCATTTCTTTAAAAAATCAACATGGGCGATATATGACGTTGCTGCACCATAAAGACCCCACCCGGAAAGGAAAAGTTCTGTCGCCCGGCCGGGTCTCCATGCTCAGTTATGCCGTGTTGATACTGCTTGGCGCTATGTTGCTCCTTTTGCCCGTATCCACAGAAAAAGGAGATTTGGGCTTTATTGATGCGCTTTTTATCAGCATCCTTTTAATGTTTGTGGGCACAGCCCCCGGTTCCTGCGGCGGGGGGGGCAAGGTAACCACAATATCCAGCATCGCCATCCTGGGGTATTCCAAATTTCGGGGAAAGGAGCATCCCCATATTTTTTACCGCAGAGTCTCTGATGTCAGTATATCAAAGGCGGTGAGCCTGCTCCTTATCAGTATGTTGGTGATTATCATTGGCGTGGTGCTGCTTCTGCACGCGGAAATCGGCGATGTCTCCCATAAATTGACACGGGGCTCTTTTCTTGAAATTCTTTATGAAGTGGTCAGTGCCTTTGGCACCGTGGGACTGTCCACCGGCATTACCTCCGGATTTTCAGGGATTGGCAAACTGCTTATTATATGTATCATGTTTATTGGGCGATTAGGTCCCATGGGCGTTGCCATGGCCCTGAGCAGAAAAGGTAAACCAAGTAATTTTTCCTATGCCCAGGAAAATATAATGATCGGTTAAGAAAATTAAGATCGGTTAAGAAAAATATGTTCGGTTGATAAAGAGAGTGAGCGTTAAAGGAAGATTAGATGAAGCAATTTCTGATTGTCGGCTTGGGGAATTTCGGGTTTCACCTGGCTACCCATTTATACCGTAAGGGCCATGATGTTATGGCCATAGATAAAAGTTCTGTATTGGTACAATCCATTAAAGACCTGGTCACCCATGCGGTGATTGCGGATGCCACGGATGCGGCCACCATCAGGGAGCTTGGCGTCAAAAATGTGGACACTGCCGTGGTGGGTATTGGTTCCGTACTCGGGGATTCCATCCTTGCGGTGCTCAACCTTCAGGAGCTTGGCATCCCGCATATTGTGGCCAAAGCCATCAGTGATCGCCACAAAAAAGTTTTGGCAAAACTGGGCATTCAAGATATCATCTTCCCGGAAAAAGACGCGGCCCTGTCCATGGCAAAAAAATTGGACAATCCCAATCTCATTGACTATTTGCCGTTTATGGACGGGTATGGCATCATTGAAATTGCCGTGCCTGAAAAATTTATGGGCAAGAGCCTTAAACAGATTAACATGACCAATACATACGGTGTTCAGGTCGTTGCGATAAAAGATCCGGACGCTAAACATACACGATTCACCCCCCAGGCCGATGACATTCTGAACCCGGGAGATATCCTGATTCTGCTCGGATCGGAAAAAGGGCTGGACACACTGAAAACCGCTACCGAAAAATAGCAGACATGGACGTCCCATCGCCAGGGGCGTGATCCCAGCAAGCCGTGTGACCGTTAATTTTATAAGTCTTGTTTAACCGCTTAGTAAAAGGAGATTGTATGGATCAAGACAAATTTGGTAGTAAAGATCACCTGAGGCTATCTAATGTGTCAGCACAGTTCTATAGACTTGAGAACTTGGAAAAGCAAGGAATAGGACACATCTCTCGCCTGCCGTTTTCAATTAAGATATTATTGGAGCAGGCCCTGCGCAACTTGGATCACTTCCAGGTGAATGAGGATGATATCGTCGCGTTGGCAAATTGGCAGCCTAAACAAAAATCTGAAAAAGAGATCCCTTTTAAACCGGCCCGGGTCATTCTGCAAGACTTAACAGGTGTTCCCGCTTTAGTTGATCTGGCGGCCTTGAGAACATCCATGAGTCAATTAGGGGGTAGTCCTGCTGTTATCAATCCCAAAATACCGGTGGATCTGATTATTGATCACTCCATTCAAGTGGACTCCTTTGGCATGTCAAACTCACTGCAGATCAATATGGAGAAAGAATTTGAACGTAACCGGGAAAGATATGAATTTTTAAAATGGGGACAAAAAAATTTTAAAAATATGAGGATATTCCCTCCGGGCGTAGGCATTGTACATCAGGTGAATCTGGAGTCTTTGGCCAATGTTGTGCAAATGAGAGATAACATCTGTTTTTCTGATACAGTGGTTGGAACCGATTCACACACGCCCATGGTGAACAGTTTAGGTGTGTTAGGCTGGGGAGTCGGTGGAATTGAAGCTGAATCCGTCATGTTGGGACAACCCATTTATATGCAAATCCCCCAGGTTGTAGGATTCAAACTCACCGGAAAAATGAGTCCCGGAACCACCGCCACAGATTTGGTTTTTAGAATTGTTGAAATTTTAAGAGAAGTCGGGGTGGTGGAAAAATTTGTTGAATTTTATGGTGACGGACTTTCAGGACTTAGTCTTGCGGATAGAGCCACGATCTCCAACATGGCGCCGGAATATGGCGCGACCATGGGGTTCTTTCCCACAGATGCAGAGACGTTGCATTATTTAAAAGAAACCGGCAGAAGCCCTGACGTGATTGAAAGAGTCGAGCATTACTGCAAAGCCCAAGGGCTTTTCAGAACTGACGGAATGCACGCACCTGAATTTTCAGATGAAATTGAACTGGATCTTTCAACCATTGAGCCTTCTCTGGCAGGACCCAAGCGCCCCCAGGATCGCATCGGATTATCGCAGATGAAGCAGGCTTGGGCAAAAACCTTAACGGCGCCTGTTAACCAACGGGGATATGAGTTAAAAGAGACCGAGCTGTCTGCCCAAGCAGAGATACGTCTTTCTACATCAGAAAAGCCTGTGACCCTGGCACACGGATCTGTTGTACTTGCGGCCATTACCTCCTGTACCAATACGAGCAATCCATCTGTTATGATCGCTGCCGGCTTGCTCGCCAAAAAAGCCGTTGAAAAGGGGCTAAAAACAAAACCCTGGGTCAAAACATCGCTTGCACCGGGGTCAAGAGTTGTCACGGATTACCTGCAGCAGGGAAAACTTGACGGATTTTTAGAGCAACTTGGATTTTTTACGGTGGGATATGGCTGTACAAGCTGTATTGGAAATTCAGGTCCCCTTGCAGAACCTATCAGCAAAGCGATAACAGGCAAAGACCTGGTCGTTGCCTCTGTCCTCTCTGGAAACCGTAATTTTGAAGGCAGAGTCAACCCGCTCACAAAAGCCAACTATCTGGCAAGTCCTCCCCTTGTTGTGGCGTATGCCATAGCCGGAACCATCGATATCAATCTTTTGGAAGATCCCTTGGGAACAGACAGGGATGGGAACCCGGTTTTTCTGAAAGATATTTGGCCGGATACAACCGAAATTGCAGAGATTGCCTCTCTAATCAAGCCTGATATGTATCTGAAACGGTATAGTAATTTTGAAACGCTCTCTCCGCTTTGGAACGAAATTCCCACCAAGGGTGATGAAGTTTATGCGTGGGATGAATCCTCAACCTATATCAGAAATCCGCCCTTTTTCCTGAACATGAGCAAAGCGTTAAAAACGGTCAGTGATATCGTTGACGCCAAGGTGTTGGTTAAGGTCGGTGACTCGGTCACCACCGACCATATTTCACCTGCCGGAGCCATCGCAAAAAACAGTCCGGCTGCAGCCTATCTACTTGAGCATGAAATCCGGCAGGCGGATTTCAATTCATATGGCTCCAGAAGGGGAAATGACCAAGTCATGGTCAGGGGAACCTTTGCCAATATCAGATTAAGGAACCAGCTTGCACCTGGGACAGAAGGCGGTATTACCACCTATCTTCCCACCGGGGAACAGATGTCAATATTCGAAGCTTGCGAAAAATATAAAGTTTCGGGAACCCCTTTGATTGTTTTAGCCGGCAAGGAATATGGAACGGGATCTTCGCGGGACTGGGCAGCCAAGGGGACTTATCTTTTAGGCGTTAAAGCAGTTATTGCAACCAGTTACGAAAGAATTCACAGATCCAATCTGCTGGGGATGGGCGTTTTACCCTTACAGTTTAAAGACGGTAACTCTCCTGATTCCCTGAAGCTGACCGGAAAAGAATCCTATTCCATTTTGGGACTTAGTGATCAAATTAAACCCGGCCAGGAGTTGACACTAAAAGTGGATGACCAGCAATTTTCTGTTTTACTCAGATTGGATACGCCTGTGGAAATTGAGTACTATAAAAATGGGGGGATTTTGCATACCGTGTTACGAAATTTCATTAAAGAGGTCAGCTGATTTTTTTAGGGGAGCAGGAAAGCATCCTCTCCCCTTTGTTTCTCTATCCAAATGGAAATCTTGTCCCGGCCGATGAGGAGATAAGGTGCTCTTAAGTTGAGATCTGCCGTTGTGAATGGAATGGAAGGCTTGCCATGCCCAGATTTTTCAATAAGTTAGAAAAAAAAGCCGGATCTTCGCCGGGTCTGCAGATTGATGCCCGGGCCGCGTCGGGTACCGCATCTGATATTTGTGTGTTAATCTATTCCAAAGATTCGCTTGAAACATACCACCCCCCGGACATTGACGCAGCCCTGCCTTTGATTCAGAAAAATAAGACCGCATGGATTCAGATGACGGGCATACATGATCATTTTGCCTTTTCAAGGATGGGTGAGTTATTCAATATCCATACCCTGACCCTTGAGGATATGGTTACCCCGTCACACCCTCCCAAGTTTGAGGATTTTGACGACTATTATTATGTCACACTGAAACAACTGGCCTTTGATCCTAAGAATGATGAGATATCAGAGACTCAGGTCAGTATGGCCGTCATGGAGAACCTGGTTATTTTTGTCCAGGACAGACCTTCCCCCTGCCTGAAAGCCGTGGAGAAAAGACTTCATGCCGGAAGGGGAAAATTACGTACGGCCGGTCCTGGTTACCTGGCTTATGCCCTGATTGATGCCGTGGTTGATCAGGCTCTTGATGTCATTGGACAGATTGCGTCGGCCGTGGAATCTCTTGAACGAGACATGCTCGAAGATTTAAATCCCGATCACCTTGAGCAGATACACCGGTTGAAACGTGAGGTGATATTTTTCAATAAGCAGCTCCGGCCGGTGCGCGGAGCAATTCTTAGTTTGATAAAATCCGAATCTCCGTTTGTTCCGGATACCACCATCCGCTTTTATGCGGATATTCTGGATCATGTCAATCATGTTCTGGATGCGGTCACTTCTCTTCAGGAGCTTTTGTCCAGCATGCTTGATTTTTACATGTCAGCCCAGGGCAACCGTATGAATGAGGTCATGACCATCCTGGCCATTATTTCTACTATTTTTATCCCTTTAAGTTTTCTTGCCGGAATTTACGGAATGAATTTTAAATTTATGCCTGAACTTGAGTGGCAGTGGGGCTATTTCGTTTTATTAGGAAGCATGGCAATGATCGGCGGCGCAATGGTTTTTTATTTTAAAAAGAAAGGATGGTTCTGAAAGAATCATGGCAGAAAAAAATTTTGTTCATATGAAAAAACGACACGTTCAATTTATTTTCAAATTTTTTGTGATCCTGTTTGCCGGATTTACTGTTTTCAGTGGATTACCTTCTGCTTTTGCCGAAGCAGAGAAGGCCCAGACCTCTCAGGTGGTTGATGAACTGGGCACGATACTTGAAAAATCGTTGAAAGCCGAGCTCAGTGACCTTGAAAAGTATAAAACCCGTATGGCCGCCGAAGAGAAGGACCAGATGTACCTGACAGCAGCATATAACGGGTATCGGGTCCAGTTATCCGCTTTCCGGAATTTGCTGCTGTCCGACGATGTTGATATTTCCCAGCTCGAGACAAGCAGGGGTGAACTGAAAACCGTCATGACTGACGTCCAGAAGTTATTTCTGGGACTGATGCCGGGAGAAAAGTCCCTGAAAGAGGAACTTGAACATCTGGAAAATCAGAAATTGCTTGTTGGCAAACAACTTACTGAACTTGCCGGAGTTAAAGAAAACACCGCTTCCGGTGACAAGAAAAAGAACCGGAGCATTGAAAAAATAGCAACTCGCCTATCAAAAGTGCTCAAGGAAAAAGAGGCTTTGGTGTCCCGGCTGGATCAGGTATACAAGGGCCGTCTGGAGAAACTGACGGAAATAAATGAAACGTATACATCCCTGGATGCACAATTTGAAAAAAAGATTGAAGAGAAAAAAGCAAAGGGATTGTTTGAGCGAACAAAAAAAGACGAGCGGTTTGGTGCGCTTAATTCGCTTCATCAGGAAATTAAAACCCTGATTGAACATATCGTTATCGTTTCTGCGCCCAAGTTCTGGATATCTGGAATTGAAAAATTGTGGCAGGACGCACAGCTTCTGGCAGTATCCTTTTTCTTTGTCCTGGCGGCTGTGCTTGCCATTCTAAGGCGGCTCAGAAAAGAGGCTTTGGGTTTAACGAATCTGCCTGTTGTGCAAAAACTGGGTGCCTGGCATCAGATGGCCTCAGATCTGCTGTCCATATCCATTATTCCGGCCGGAACTGCGTTGACAATTTTTCTGTACAGTCGTCTGGAACGAATGGTTTTGGTGTCCAAAGTTTTTTGGGCGGCCGCCATGGTGATAATGATTCTGCTTGCGTGCAGATGGATTTGTCGCGCCTTGAAAACGGTTTTTGTCGATGCCGTGGGTGGGAAATCCAATGCCCGGCATCTGATTCGTTTCGCCCGGACTGTTGCTGTTTTTGTTCTTGCCTATGGGGTGTTGTATGACGTTTTGGGGCAAAGTTCGGGTCTATTGATCCTGCTGCGCGTGACAGGGGCATTGATCATGGTTGTCTGGACTCTGAGAACCTGGCGTGATGTTAATTTTAATACACTGCAGTCTTCGGGGGGAAATCATCAGGATAAAAATCAGCTGATCCGGCTTTTAACCACTAAATATGTGATGCTTCTGATTTCCGGTCTTTCTCTTATGCTGGATATGACCGGTTATGAATTGCTTGCCTCCCACTGGGTCCTTTCCTGGGTTCAAAGTCTTGTGGTTGTTTTCTGGTGGGGGATCTTCTATCATTTGTTCCTGGAATGGGATCTGTATTACAGGGAGCAAAGCCATAGCAGGACCGAAGAGTTTGTTTATGATGACTATCCTGTTCAGTGGCTGATCATCCGGGCAGGTCAGTTCTGCTGGATGGTTACCCTTTCAATTCTTCTGCTGCTGATCTGGTGGGGGGATCCCCAGACCGTGCTGGGTCATCTGTATCAGGTTCTTGCCGTTCCCTTGAGCATCGGCAGTATGCGATTCAGCTTTTTGGGAGCGATTAGTGCAGGACTTGTACTTATTTTCACCTATGCCCTGGTGCGGATATGGAAATGGCTGTTCCAGAAAAAATTCTTAAGCCGGTCCGGTATGGCCCAGGGCATGCAGGAGTCCATCACAACCATCTCCGCTTATATGATTTGGACCATCGGCCTTCTGATCGCCCTTCATGCTTTTGGGTTGAACACGGCCTCCCTGGCCGTCGCCTTTGGTGCTCTGGGCATTGGTATCGGATTTGGCTTGCAGAACATTTTTAACAATTTTATATCCGGCATCATCCTGCTGTTTGAGCGGCCCATCGAGGTGGGGGATGATGTGGAAATTAACGGCATCTGGGCCAAGGTGAGAAAAATAAATGTTCGCTCCACAATAGTACAGACCTATGACAATGCCTCCCTGATTATCCCAAATGCCGATCTCATCAGCAATCAGTTGACCAACTGGAGTTTCAAAGACAAACGGATCCGTCGCAAAATCAGCGTAGGTGTGGCATACGGATCAGATATCGAACTGGTCAGAACGATTTTATTGCAGATTGCTGTGGACGCTCCCAATGTTCTTCGATATCCGCGGGCGGACGTAATTTTTACGGATTTTGGCGACAGTGCCCTGATATTTGTGCTGCGGCTTTGGACTGATGTGGACCATATGCTGAAGGTGGATACGGATGTCAGATTCAGGATCGATAAAAAGTTCCGGGAAAACAACATAGAGATCAGCTTTCCCCAACGGGATATTCATATCCGTTCCATTAAGGGGGCGGACCGGTTTTTTTCTGCCAAAACACCGGAATCTCAACACCCGGAGCAGGAGCAGGAGAAAGAGAGTGATGATTGAAATTAACCTGAAACTGTCCATCGCCCTTGTCCGATACTACCCAAAGGGATCGGGGCCGCTTGAGGTGGAAATAGGTACAACTGCGGGCAGCCTGATTCGTAAGTTGGGTATCCCTGATGAGGCTGTCAGTCTGATTTTCATCAATGGCAAAAAAGCTATGCCTGACCAGGCGCTTGCGGAAAATGACCAGGTCGGATTTTTTCCGCTGGTTGCCGGAGGATGATTTTACATGAGACAAGAGACAAGAGACAAGAGGGTGAAGGGCCTGCGGGGTCCATTTTTCCAGGTTAAGTTATTTCGGCCACATTCCTAAAGAACCGGTTTTCCAGGAAAAGAAAACCGGTTCTTTAACCCATTAGAGTTTTTCAAATACTGCTGCAGCACCCATGCCGCCGCCGACACACATGGAAACAATACCATATTTGCCGCCGACTTCCTTGAGATTGGCAATGCATGTGGCGGTCAATTTGGCACCTGTGCATCCCAAAGGATGTCCAAGGGCGATGGCCCCGCCGTGAATATTGATTTTATCCATGTGTTTTTCAAGGCCGGTTTCCCGGATGCAATGCAACGCCTGGGAGGCAAAGGCTTCATTGATTTCATAGATGTCGATGTCGTCAATGGTCATTCCCACCTGTTTAAGCACTTTGGGGATGGCATATTTGGGACCTACGCCCATCTCATCCGCCTTGCAGCCCATAGTGGTATACCCAACCAGCCTGGCAATGGGGGAGAGGCCAAGTTCCTCACACTTTTCCCTGGACGCGACGATGGTAGCTGCTGCCCCGTCCGTGGTCTGGGAAGAGTTACCGGCAGTAACGGAACCGTTCACTTTGAACACCGCCCCCAGTTTGGCCAGCCCTTCCGGTGTAGACGCCCGGATGCCGTCGTCATGTTCAACAATAAAAAATTCTTTTTTATATGTGCCGTCAGGCTGTACAACATATCTGTAGGCCGGGGTAGGGACAATTTCAGTGAATTTTCCGCTGTCTCTGGCTGCCATGGCCTTTGCCTGGGACCGGGCGGCAAAGATATCCTGATCTTCCCTGGAGATGTTGTATCGGCTGGCCACGTTTTCAGCGGTGATCCCCATGGATACGTACATTTCAGGATAGGTTTGGCAATATTCAGGATGGGGCCGGGGGATGTTGCCGCCCATGGGTACAAATGTCATGGACTCGCAGCCCGCACCAATGCAGATTTCCGACCAGCCCGCACAGATCCGCACCGAGGCCAGGGCAATGGCTTCAAGGCCGGATGCGCAGAACCGGTTCACCGTGGCACCGGATACCTTGTCCGGGAAGCCTGCCATTTTAGCCGCGATCCGGCCCAGGTTCAGTCCCTGTTCCGCTTCGGGGAATGCGCAGCCCAGCATGACATCGTCAATGTCTTCGGGTTTCAGGTTGGGGGTTCTTTCAACGGCTTCCTTCATGATAAAGGAAATCAGTTCTTCGGGCCGGGTCTGGCTGAACAACCCTTTTTTTTGCTTGCAGCCCGGGGTCCGTACCGATTGTACTATATATGCCTCTTTCATTTTTCACTTCTCCTAATTTCTAAGGGGCTTCCCGGTTTTCAGCATATGGTCGATCCTGGCAATGGTTTTTTCTTCCCTGCAGAAGTCCACAAATGCCTCACGTTCGAGTTTGAGGATCGCTTCTTCAGCAATCTCGCTGCCCTCGCCGGCATCACCGCCGCTTACGACATAGGCAATGCGTCTGGCCAAAAAAGCATCATATTCGCTCATAAATTTGCCGTTAAGCAGGTTGAACAGCTCCGCATTAACCATGCCCTGACCGGCATTGCCAATTATTTTAAGCTTTTTTTTCAGCGGGGGAACATATCCGTCATCCACCATCTTAAGCACTTCTTTCTTGGCTTCGCCCACAAGGTTGTCACGGTTCATGACGATCCGGTCGGCAAGACCGAGAAACCCGTTATCCCGGGCTTGGGCGGCTGACATGGATACCGCGGCCATGGCGATTTTCATGAATGCCTGGACAAAAAATTTGGCCAGATCCACCTCTTTAACGGTTCTGCCGGGCAGGGCATCCATATATTTTTTCCACAGGTTCATGCAGCCGCCGCCGGCAGGCAGCAGGCCCACGCCGATTTCAACCAGACCCATGAATAGCTCGGTATGGGCAACGATGCGGTCCGCGCCCAGGCAGGTTTCGCAGCCACCCCCTAGGACCATTCCGTAAGGTGCGGCAACAACGGGAAAAGGTGCGTATTTGACTTTCTGGATGCCGCCTTGGGCTTTTGCCAGGAATGCATCAATTTCCGCATATTTTTTTTCGTGGCACAGCTTGGATACAAAAGAAAGGTCCGCGCCGGCGGAAAATGCACCGGGCATACCGCCTGCTTCATTGCCGATAACAAGGCCGGCACCGTTTTCTTCGACATAGTCAAGGGCTTTGTCGATGGCGTCAACGATTTCGCCGTTGATGGCATTCATCTTGGTGTGGAATTCAATGCAGAAAACCTCGTCTCCAATGTCCACCAGCGATGTGGATGCATTGTGAAAAACGGTTTTGTTGTTGCCTTTTGCGGCAGCAATGGAAACCATGTTTTTAGAAACCGGCACGGCCTTGTATTCGCCTGACGAAAAATCAAAGTAGTAGCGGATACCGTTTTCAAGTTTGTAAAAAGATTTTTTGCCCTTGGCCAGCATCTCCGTCACATTGGCCGGGACATCAAGACCTTCATTTCTCATTCGTTCAACCGCTTCTTCAACGCCATAGGCATCCCAGGTTTCAAAGGGTCCCATCTCAAAGTTGTAGCCCCATTTCATGGCGTTATCGATTTCGACGATGGTATCGGCGATTTCAGGCACCCGGTTGGCTGCATACTGGAAGGCATTGGCCTGGCATTTCCAGGCAAATTGGGCGCCTTTGTCGTCGCCTTTTAGCACACAGGTTAGTTTCTCTTTCAGGGTGGCTTTTTTCCTGGCTTCGTCCAGGCAGGGAAATGTCGGCCTTTCAAGATCTTCATATTCCAGGGTATCAATATTGAGCACCTTGCGCAGTTTTTTCCACTCCGAGGTCAGTTCTGTTTTGTAGAAACCGCCCCGGGTTTTGTTGCCCAGCATTCTTTTATCGACCATTGTGGAGATAAATTCAGGCAGGACAAGTGTGTCGCGCTGCTCGTCGTCCGCACACAGGTCATACGAGTTTTTGGCCACATGGCTCATGGTGTCAATGCCAACCAGGTCCGTGGTTTTGAAAATCGCGGTTTTGGGGCGGCCCAGGGCCGGTCCGAACAGGGCGTCCACTTCGGGGATGGTCATTTTGTCTTCATGCATGAACTTGATACAGGCGCCAATTCCCTGAACACCGATTCTGTTGCCCACAAAGTTCGGGGTATCCTTGGCCCAGACAATGCCCTTGCCCAGGTTTCTTTCTCCAAACCGGGCAAGGAACTCCATGACGTCGGATTTGGTCTCAGCGCCGGGAATAAGTTCGAGCAGGTGCATGTAGCGGACCGGGTTGAAGAAATGGGTGCCCATAAAGTGTTCTTTGAACTCCTGGGCAAATCCTTGGCTCATATCCTTGAGGGGAATCCCGGAGGTGTTGCTGGTAACAATGGTGCCTTCTTTTCTGACTTTGGCGACCTTTTTGAATAGGTCTCGTTTGATTTTCAGATTTTCCACGACCACTTCAACAATCCAGTCGCATTCAGACAGTTTTTCAATGTCATCATCCAGGTTTCCCGTGCTGATGCGCGAGGCGTCTTTTTTGCTGTAAAATAAAGAGGGGTTTGTCGCCAGAGTTGCTTGCATGCCCGCCTGAACAATGCGGTTTCTCGCCGCAGGGTCGTTCTTTTCTTCGTTAGTTAAATCAAAAGGAACAATGTCCAGCAGCAGCACGTCAACACCTGCGCCGGCAAGAAGGGCGGCAATTCCGCCTCCCATGATTCCGGATCCGATGACTGCTGCTTTTCTGATCTTTCTTACCATGATTTTCTCCTCAATCTGAAGGACCATTCCGTTTTGTTTGCATAAATCTTGTAAAATAGATGCGGGTTTGATACTTTGGCCCTGTTTTTACAAAGGATATTATTATTTTTTAAGAGAGTCAATGCACCGGATAAATGCAACCCTACACCCTGATTCGTCTCTGAACCCCGGCTCAGTCGCCCGTATGATTGCCGGTCTTCAAAGGGAAAATGGAGACATCCCTTGGCATATCGGGGGGAAAACAGACCCCTGGGATCTTGTGGAGTCCGTCATGGGTCTGAATATCGGCGGTTTTCATGACCAGGCAATGGCTGCCCTGGACTGGTTGGCCGCCCTGCAGAATGAAAATGGCTCCTGGTATTCATCCTATATAGATTCGGTTCCCGAGGACCGGACCACTGAAAGCCATATGGCCTGTTATCTGGCTGTGGGGCTGTTTCATCAGTTTTTGATAAAAGGGAATACGGCTGATCTGGAAAAATTCTGGCCGATCATGTCAAAGGGCGTTGGGTTTGCTTTAGACCTTCAGGCGGTCACAGGAGAGATTTACTGGGCAAAAAGCCCCGTGGGAAAGGTTGATCCCATGTCTCTTTTGTCCGGCTCATCTTCCATATTCATGAGCCTGAAATGTGCCCTGGCCATTGCCGCTATCCTGGGCCGTGACCGTCCGGAATGGGTGAATGCGCTTAAAAAGCTTGGCAGATCCATCAGGGAAAATATTTTTACCTATAACGTGTCCAAGTCCAGATTTTCAATGTATTGGTTTTACCCAATACTGTCCGGGGCATTGCAGGCGGAGAGGGCCAATGCACGTATTGACAGATACTGGCATAAATATGTCATTGAGGGCCAGGGATGCCGCTGTGTGTCCGACCAGCCCTGGGTGACCATTGCCGAAACCTCGGAGCTGGTGCTTGCGCTTCACGCCATAGGGCGTCGGCAAAAGGCCGGGATCGTTTTTTCCTGGATTCACAACCGGGTGTTTGATGACCAAACTTTCTGGTGCGGCTACACATATCCGGATATGGTGGTCTGGCCCGAGGACANNATGGACCAATGCCGTGGTTTTGATGGCGGCCGATGCCCTGTATGGCCTGACGCCTGGGGCGCGTTTGTTTGATCATGATGCTTGGGACGGTTATACGTTTAAATTTTGAGCGATGATCAGCGATAAACGCCCATATTATATTAAACAGGCCTGGTACCGGCTCCAGGCTTTTTATGTCCGCCGTTATCTTGTTCCCCAGCTCAATTCCCTGGGACCTCACCCTTATATAATTAAACCCTGGTATATTGAATTGTTCGGCGCCCCCATCTCCATCGGCAGTCATGTGACCCTGCTGGGGTGCCCGGACAAACGAACCCGGCTGACGGTGTGGTCCGAAAAAAAAGATATTGACGGTATCCGTATCGGGGACCATGTGCTGATTTCTCCGGGCGTACGGATTTCAGCGGCCAATTCCATTCGTATTGCAGACTCATGTATGCTGGCCAGCAACGCATATATTACGGATTCAGACTGGCACGGTATTTACGACAGATCGTTGCCGCCTGCCACCCGGTCAAAGGTGGTGCTGAACGAAAATGTGTGGATCGGAGATTCCGCCATTGTGTGCAAGGGTGTAACCATTGGGGAAAATACCATCATCGGCGCAGGTGCTGTTGTCACTTGCGACATTCCGGCCAATACTGTGGCTGCAGGCAACCCCGCCAGGGTCATCCGGGAACTTGATCCTGCCCGGGAAATCATCACCCGCAAAGACCGGTACGGCGATACGGAAAAGATGACAACGGTTCTGGCGGCTGCTGAAAAAGAGTACCTGAAAGAAAATACGTTTTGGGGGTGGATTCGCAGTCTTATTGCACCCGGCAGGGACTGATCCCTGAAGGCAAATCCCTGTTTGGACGGCGCCTCTAACGAGTCGTTCAAATATGACTTATCCGATTGATGGCCTGGATAAAATATTCAAGATAGGTCTCGATCTTTTCAATGTCAAAGGTTTTAGATAGCTGGAAAAGCTCTTTTCCAAATGTTTTGAACTCTTCGACGTTAAAGGCTTTTCCGGTTTCAGTGATCCTTACGGCAAATCGCTGGATATCGGATATTTTCATTGCTTTTTGGGTTTGTGGGATATGGGGGATAATATCCTTGTGCAATCTGGCCAAGAATTCGTCGGGCAGGCTGTCTTTGTCCAGGGTGTCCAGCGGCCTTGGCTCAGCAGCTCTCTCAGCTGAATCAGACACCGGGTTGATGAACCGTGTTAAAACGGCCATCAGGCTGTCTATGGCGATGGGCTTGGCAATAGTACAGGCAAATCCCCGGGATTCAAGTTCATCTTCGGACCATGGCGTCATGCCGGCGGTCATAAGACATATGGGAATATGGGCAATGTCGTGGTCTGCTTTCAAACGTGCTGCGGTTTCCATACCGTTTATTTCAGGCATTTTCAGATCTATGAATATCAGCGCAGGTTTCTGGGCTTTGGCATGCTCAAGCGCCTGGACCCCGTTTGCCGCTTCAATGACTTCAAGATTGATTTTTTCCAGGACTTCCCTGAGCATGAACCGGATCTCCCACTGGTCATCCACAATAAGAATCCGATCTTTGGCAAACTTCATGCTGGCCCAAGTTGATTTGTTTGCTTGTGCAGGTGCGAGATTGTGAGTGTGATATCGCTTAACACCCGGCATGAAGATGGTAAACAGACTGCCTTGCTCCGGTTTGCTTGACACGGAAAGATTTCCGCCCATAAGCTCTATAAGCTGTTTGCAGATGGCCAGCCCCAGGCCGGTGCCGCCGAATTTCCGGCTGGTTCCGGCCGAGGCCTGTTCAAACGCCTCAAATATTTTATCCTGCTGGGTTTCACAAATACCAATACCTGTATCTGCCACCTGGATAATAAGATCTACGCAATTTTCCTCATTTTGCGGGTTTGTACGAATTTGTGCTTTAAGGGATATTGTGCCGAATTCCGTGAATTTCAGGGCATTTCCCACCAGATTGATAATGACCTGGCGCAAACGCATTTCATCCAGGCCCAGGGCGCTTGTGTCATTTTGGGGCAGTTCAATCAAAAAGTTCAGATTTTTTGTTTTCAGTTTTATTTTGAACAGCCTGTATATTTCATTGAACAATGACTTTAAGAGGACAGGTTTCCGGTTAATTTTTAGTTTGCCGGCCTCCATTTTGGACAGGTCAAGTATGTCGTTGATCAGGCCGGAAAGGTTTTTCCCGGCTGTATTAATGGCTGAAAGGTAACTGACCTGCTGCTTTTCAGTGATCATTGTTTCCAAAAGTTCGCTGAACCCAAGAATCGCGTTCAAAGGTGTTCGGATTTCATGGCTGACATTGGCCAGAAATTCACTTTTTACCCGGTTTGCCCGTTCCAGTTCATTTTCTTTTTGTCTGCGGGTTTGGATTTCGTTGTTCAAGGCTTTGTTGGCTGTTTGAAGCTCTCTGGTACGTTTTTGTACCCGGTTTTCCAATTCCTGCTGGTACCGTTTCAGGGCTTGTTCCGCCTGTTTGCGTTTAGTGATATCTCTTAGGTTAATAACCATCCCTTTGATGGTGGGGTGATCCATAAGATTTTTGGAAATACATTCAAGAGTGCGCCAGTAATTGGCCTCGTGTTTGAACCGTATGACTGTTGGATGTGTCTGGACCAAAGAGTCTGGCCTGAGTGTAAATATTTCGATGAATTCCTCTTTTTCCTGGGGGTCTATCAACTCCTGAGCACAACGGCCTATAAGTGCTTTGGGCTGATATCCAAGAATCCGGAATGTAGACGGGCTTACATAGCGGAAAACCCCTTCCCGGTCAAGAATCCATATCATATCGTTGGCATTTTCAATTAACGCCCTGAAATGCTCTTCATTCTGTTTTAATGCATATAAACTGTCCTGGAGTCTGAATGCCATCCGGTTGAATTCTTTTGCCAAAAGACCGAATTCATCATCGGACTGAATATCGATTCTGGTGTCAAGGTTGCCTTTGCCAAAGGCCTGGGTGCCTAAAAGAAGCGCCTTGATCGGACGGGTCAGGCGTGCGGTAAAAAACATCAAAACCAGGGAGATGATAATGGCGATTGAAATAAACAATCCATACAGATAGGGCTGAATCCGATTGATCGCGCCGAACACCTCATCTGTGGGATCCACCGCCAGAACGTACCACTTCCAGGGTGCAAAATACCCAAATCGCACAAGGAGGCGCTCCCCTGAGAGGTCAATAATTTTTCTGCCCCCCTGATCTGTCAGAGAAGAAAACCATTCTTCTCGACTCAGGTCCGTATCATTAAGGTATTTATTGGGATGGGAGATAATAGCTCCGCTGCGATCCATTATAAAAACAAATCCTGTATTCCCGATGGAGATGTTCCGGATACGGGCTGTTGCGTCCTGTTTTGCCTTGGCAATGCCGGTCGGGACGCTTTCCAGGCCGTAGTCATGAAGAATTTTTTCTTGTTCCCGAATTATTTCCATGGCCATCTTTAACTGCGTGGAAAGCCAGATATCCCCAAGATCAAGAAGGGCTTTTTGCGAAAAATGGTAAGTGATCACAATGGTTGTCGCCAGAAAGAAAAACACAAGCGGGAGGGTTGGAAGCAGGATTTTGGTGTAGGTTTTCATAAAAGATGACTATACACAAAAGTGGTAGGAAAATACACAGCTTCAACTTTATTGTTTGCAGGCTCGAGTCTCCTTAAACACAGATTGTGAAAATGATGGCAATTTGTTAAAGAATAGTCATGATTCTGCCTATTAAAGATATTATTGATCTTGATTTTCTCCTGGGCCTGGATGAAGACCCGGAAAATATCGATACGAAGGCCATTGCGTCCCGGGACAGGGATATCTTCCGCCGGATTAAAAATGGCGACCGTCTGGATGATGCCGGACTGATTGCAGGATGGCTGGAATATCGGCGCCTGTTGTTTTTCCAAGAGACCGACAACGCAGACCCCGGAGCTAAGCTTCCTGGTGCGTTATTTGAGTCTTTTTACACCTGGATTGTCAGGGGGATGTTTGCCTGTGGCCTGGCTGCCGGAGGTTTGTGTGCATATTCGTTTTTGGCTTACCATGGCAGTCGGCCTGTGAATGTGACCTTGTTTATTGCTGTGTTTATTTTGTTTCCGGCATTGCTTTGCCTATCTGCCGCGCTGGTGGGGTTGCATCAGTTCCGGTCAGGCCCTGCCGAGTCGGGCTGGATCGGCGTGCTGCACCGATTGTCGATGCGTTTGTTTATTGATAAATTCATGGGACGGTTGCAGAAATTGACAGCACCGATTCAAAAGCATTTTCCCCAATTTTCCAAAAATAGCGGTGATCTGTTGCATCTGGATACCCGGCCCTTCCGGAGTATTCTGTTCTGGCCGGTGTTCATTGCCTTGTCCCAGGGAGCGTTAGGATTTTCTGCCGGGGCGCTTGGCGGCACCTTTTTCAGGATTATGGTTACAGATCTGGCCTTTGGCTGGCAATCCACACTTTTGATGTCCGGGGAGAGTGTGTACCGCCTGGTGAGCTGGCTGGCATTGCCCTGGTCCTGGGTCATGCCTGATATGTTTGTGCCGACCCTTGAGCAAATAGAAGGCAGTCGGATTGTGCTCAAGGAAGGCATTGCCGGACTTGCCAGCGAACATCTGGCTGCCTGGTGGCCGTTTTTGTGCATGGGGATGATGGTCTATGCACTTATTCCCAGAGTTGTTCTGGTGGGATTTGCCCATACTGCCAGGACGTTGGCCCTTGCCCGATTTGATTTGTCCCGGCCCGGGTACCAGCGTCTGCTCATGCGGATGCGCTCCCCCCGCATGGGGATGAACATTAAAGAGACCGGGGGCTCCCGGGCTGAGTTCAGAGCGCCTTTGCCCAGACCGGAACCCGGGCCTGTGGTGGAAAAAGATGAAGCGCCGCTTGTTGTGGCTCAACCCCATGCGATTTTAAACACGCCCGAGCCAGAGCCAGAGGCAAAGCCTGAACCTAAAGCTAACGTTAAACCTGACCCCCGGCCTCCGGTTGTATCGGATGACCCCCGTGTCAAAAAGAATACGCCCGGTGCGCTTGTGCTTGGATCGGCCATGGGTTTTGAGGAAAATGATATGGAACAGATTCGGGCCGGTCTCGAACAGCAGTTTGGTCTCCATGTTGCCGCTACCGTTGGCGTCCATTTTGATTTTGATGAAGACCAGTATCAGATAGCAGCTCATGTCAAGGATTTGGGCCAGGTGCCTTTAATCGTGCTTCAGGAGGTCTGGCAGCCGCCCATCCGTGGTCTGCTTTATTATTTTGTTCAAATCCGTGAGACTTTTCCTGATTTACCCCTGTGGATTGTCATGATCCGGACAATGGAGCAGGGTGAGAAAGATGTGGCGCCTTCTGATGTGAATTTCCAGGTGTGGAAGAGTGCCGTAAAGCAGCTCAACGATCCTCTGATCGCCATTGAAAGGTGGATGTCGCTATGATGGTATTGCCTGAATTTGCCGTTTTAGGGCACCCCAACGAGGGAAAATCCTCGGTGGTGTCCACCCTGACCGAAGACGACCGTATTAAGGTCAGCCCGGTGCCCGGTGAAACAAGGGTGTCCAAGTCCTATTCCGTGACCATGGATGACAAAGAGATCATCCGGTTTGTGGATACCCCGGGCTTCCAGGTGCCCCGGCAAACCCTGGCCTGGTTCAAAAAGAATCCCGGACCGGACATGGTGGCAAGGTTCATTGCGGAGCATGAAAATAACCCGTTTTTTGCCGACGAATGTGAACTCTTGACACCGGTGGTCAATGGGGCAGGCATTATTTATGTGGTGGATGGTTCCCGGCCCGTACGGGAAGACGATCTGGCTGAGATGGAGATCCTGCGGCTTACGGGACGGCCTAGGATGGCCGTTATCAATGCAAAATCCGATACCCGGGATAATACCGAGGCATGGAAGGAAGAGTTCCGCAAATTTTTCAACGTGATCCGGATCTTTAATTCCAACTACGCCGATTTTTATGAACGCATCCGGCTTCTGGAAAGCCTTAAAGCCATTGATCAGGACATTGAACCTTTGATGGAAGGGGTGATCCAGGCCTTTAACATGGAATGGGAAAAACGTAACCGCATGGCTTGTGCCTATATTGTCCATGGCATGGAACAGGGTTTGACCTTTTCTTTGTCCCGCAAGATGAAAGCCGACATGGATCCCGTGACGCTCAAGGAAGACCTTACCCGGGAATATCAGGAGAAAATCCGGGAGATTGAACACAAAATGTTTGGCCACATCCGCTCATTGTTCCGTCATCATCTCTATGATTATCCATTGCCTTCATGTTCCATTCTCAGGCATGATCTGTTTTCAGAACAGACCTGGGAGATGCTAGGCCTGACCAGAACCCAGGCTGCCACCATCGGTGCTGTGCTGGGAGGAACTCTTGGAGCTGTGCTGGATGCTGCTGCTGCCGGACTGACCTTTGGTATTTTTACAGCCATTGGTTCTGCCGTGGGTGCAGGCTCCGCGTTTATGGGAATCCGGCGTCTGGCCAAAGCCTCCTCGGGTCTTGGGGGAGACCGGATCCAGGTGGGCCCCAATGAAAATATTCAATTTTTGTACATTCTTCTGGACCGGGCATTGCTCTATTACA
The DNA here is from genome assembly GCF_002348205.1 of Desulfobacter sp. UBA2225. Taxonomy (NCBI): domain Bacteria; kingdom Pseudomonadati; phylum Thermodesulfobacteriota; class Desulfobacteria; order Desulfobacterales; family Desulfobacteraceae; genus Desulfobacter; species Desulfobacter sp. UBA2225. The sequence continues at coordinate 25,695 of NZ_DDYV01000266.1, forward strand.
CCCACATGAGTCGGCGGGCCCATGGCAGGCGTGATCTGCCTGAAGCGGAATCTCAGTTTGTTTCCAAGGGAGAAAAGGCAGGTATATCCACGCTTTTGACGCCAAAGCAGCACAGGGTCTGCATGGAGTTCTTTAAAGCCTGCCGGAAGAAAAGTGCAACATCCGGCAAAAAATATTCGCCGGCCTTTGGTCTGCTGGTGGCGTCTTTGCTGGAAGATATCCTTAAAAGGCGTATCAATCCCTAAAGAGTCCTAAAGAGTTAAATCTCTTGAATTTCCAGGTTCGCCCTGATATAAATCATTTTCAAAGGTGCCGGCGTAACTCAGTTGGTAGAGTATCTCACTCGTAATGAGAAAGTCCGCGGTTCGAATCCGCGCGCCGGCTCCAGTAAAATCAATTGGTTACAGAGTTTTGTCTGTAACCTTTTTTATTTTGTGTGAGAATCCGTGTGAGAATTTTATCTGATTGCATGGATCAAGAATTCTGTTGCGTATTCTCAAATTTCTGATTTAAAACATCCATTGCAACCTGCTGGCCATTTCCAATAGAATGTAAATAAATTTCAGTCGTCGTTCTATTTTCATGCCCAAGTATTCTCTGGATATCGCCTATTGGAACATTTTGATGATCAAGCAATGACGCCCCGAAGTGCCTGAATGGATGGTATCTAAAATAAGTCACACCAGCCCTATCACAAAGAGTGTACATTAATCGTTTCCGATCTTTGTATGGCCCCTCAACAAACGCCTTCTTTGTTGTACTCCAGTACCGATGCCAGAAAACCCAAGGCTTCTCCGGGTCTCTTTCAGCGTATCGTTTTGATAATGTCGCATACAATTTATTATTCATAGCAATACGCCTCGGAGTAAGGCTGCCCCCTTTCTTTTTCCGCGTGTAGAGATATAGATATCTTTCTTGTAGATTGACATCCTTCCAAGTCAGGCGATTGATTTCAGATACTCTGCCAAGTGTACAGGCTATCGTCCACAAATAATCTTGTGAATCAGGATCTGCACAATTAATCACCTTCAAAACGTCCTCCATAGGAGGGATGTATTTTACCGTCTTTTCAATAGGAAATTTGGCAAGTCCCATTGTAGGATTATTTGCTATCCAGTTTCTGGGATGATTCATTCCAAAATTAAACATGGCTCTTAGCATAGTCAGATGCATATTGGCTGAAACTACATTGCCAGTTTTTTTAATCCCGTATAAATGGGTCTGAACCATATCTGCGTTGATTTCATTGCACTTCAATTTTCCCCAAAGACGACACCAACGCTTTGCAGCACAGATGTGATTTGCGTAATACTTAGCACTGTTATATGCCTTGATATAATCCAATCGCCGGTTAACCAACTCCAAGAAGTCCATGTCGGTTGGGATCGGGTCTGTGATCATGGAATGTTCCGGGTTTTGTACTTCCTCCTTTCGCTTGGCTTCGGCCTGTTTGGCCTCTTTTTTGGTTTTGAACCAAGTCTTTGTGTACCGTTTTCCGTTCTGGGTGAAGTCGTACCTCCACCCCTTTCCTTTTACAAAATATAAACTCATAGAGGTCCTCCTCTGCTGGGAAAAATAATGAACCTCCGAGCTTCCTTCCGCCAAGTTCCTCTGCGTGTTTGTAAACCCAGCTCACGCTTTTTTTCAGGTACTTTGCGGTTTCCTCAGGTGTCAGTATATTTTTTCCGTCAGCCATTGTAAATCGTTTCTCCTTTTCCAGGGTCCTTATCTGGAAATGAAGGTCGATTTTGGCTGTCGGCTCACGAAAATTTGTGTCGTAAGGTCAGTATAGAAATAAAAAGCCTCCCGGACAGGAGGCTTCTGCTTTTACGTTTATGTAGTTAAAAAAGGTTATCCTATTGTGATCCATTCAATTTTTTCATCTGGTGCCGGTCTATACACAAGCGTATCCTGATAAAGATTTTTAATTCCTATGGCGTTTGCAAAATGCTTATAGGCACCCGGATCTTCTTCTCTTATATCTTCCAAAGCTCGTAATATAGCTTTCCCAACAGAATCTGTGACTTTTTTCAGGTTGGCATCCTTAATGTAACGAATTCTATTCTTGTTTTTGTCGTAAACTTGGGCAAAATATTTTCGGGTTTTTTGTAGCTCATCCTCTTTCATAAGTGCCTTTTCATTGTGTCCAAACTTCTTAGCTTCTGCAATTTCAATTTCCAATTTTTTGATCAGGTCACATAAAGCCTTTAAGCCTTTGTCATCTATCGCACGCATGGCAACTGGTTCCCCCTTAGCATCATCATCTTCAGAATTCTTTTTGCCCTTTGAACCAGAATTCTTTTTGGGCTCTGAAATAGGCATTCCTTTACCCGCTGCAATATATAAATCAGCGTGGAAGAAATATTCATTCGGGTGGCATATAAGATGATACAGATACGAGAAACCTATTTGCCTCAACCCACTCATAGTTTTACCATTGAAGACCATTTTCCAGGCCTTTCCCTCTCTTTTCATCACATAGGGAGATTCTTCAGACAGTCCGTTTACAACCTCTTTGTAAAGGTCTTCCAGGTAGCTTTCCTTCAGTTGCCAAATATCAGCATAAGAGAATTCATTTGCCTGAAAAGTTCTTTCATATTCTTCCAGGAAATTGACAAGATTTGTTTTTAGAAAATTCTGGACATACTGCTTGATAGAGTTTTCTTGAACCCGAGTAATTATTTCATTATGTCTTTTCAGATCATCTTGTTGAATTCCAATGTCTGAATCGGCAGGGAATCCCTCTGGATAATCTTTCCCTTCAAACGGCTCAATTTTAGACCAAAGATAATTACAACTCTCCGTTTGTTTGTTGAAGATGTCAGTCAAAGTTACTGGCTCCGAGATTAAGACCTCCAGAAAATCTCCCGTAAGATTTGGCGCATTTATTATAGGGTTTTGCTTTTCTGCTAAAAATTCTTCAAATGGCAGAGGTTTAAATTGAGGGATCTCTGCTTTACCGGCACTTGATGATTTAAAATAATCCTCTAAGCGCTTTCTTTCTTGGAACTCGTACTGCCTTTTAATTTCGTTTATGAAGTCATCACTTTCACAATTATATTTTGAGAGTGCATCAATTTTACGAACCAGGTCTGTTATATAATGATATCTGGGAAAAATACGAACGCCGTTTTCTTTTTCAGCTTCAAGTATTTTAAAAATTTGTTCCTCTTGAAACCAATAAATATTTGTGCAAAATCCAACGGGTACATCCTGCATACTAATATGGCTACAGTATCTTTCCCAATAATCAGGTAACTCACCCGACACATGTATCGTCAAATCACTCTTGAAATAATCAAAGTCATCTTCAGGATCGTCAAAGAAATATCCCTCAATATCAAACTGCTTATAATTTTCAGAACCAATACCATATGGAGCATAATACCTAAGGTCCTGTTTAAACTGCTTAACTCTTTCATCAGGATTTAATCCTGATAGATTTACTGTGGTTTGAAGCTGGTATTTTAATTCCCGAATATCCTTGCAGGCACCTCGATAGAGACTTGTTTCGAGACATTTAGGGCATGTCAAGCCGACATAGCCTTGAGGATCAAAACTTTCTATTTTTTCATCAGGTACAGACAATGACGGAAACATTGGATCGCCCCCGGTTGGTCGATTTTCCTGTGATAAAAAAATTACTCCATGCAGCCACACCGCCAGCTTGATATTGTCCAGGGTGAATTTTTGGTTGCATTCCTTATTCCGACATTGATTGATTTCAAGTGTTTCGAATTTCATGATAGCTCCAAGAATTATAGATGATAGAGAGATTTCAAAATTTTAATTGATTCAAACTCAGGAGACAAGGATTTTCAGAAATTCATCGTCCTCATCGTCCAAATCCCTTCACCGTTGCGAATAATGGATCTGGGCGGTGGACAATGGTTTTTTCAGAAAATTTCATCCAATTTCATTCATCAGCAACTCGCACACCATATCGAAACTTGCAGTGTCCGTATACGGACGGTTGAATTCGGAACTTGATAATTCCCCGGAAATCGGTAAAATCCCTCCATTTCAAAACCAATTACCCGGAGCAACACATGAACAAACTCGAACTGATTCAAGCGGTTAAAAATAGGACAGGGTTGAGCAAGCAGGAAGCCATTGATCTGGTAAAGTTGTTTTTCGATAGTTTCACCGAGGCTATGGTTAACGGGGAGCGTATTGAAATCCGGGGATTTTGTTCTTTCTTCATGAAAGAATACGCTGGCTATACCGGCAGAAATCCAAAAACAGGGGAGAATGTCTCGGTGCCTGCAAAAAGATTGCCCTTCTTCAAACCGGGTAAAGAACTGCGGGAGAAAGTTGATTATTAGACTGGTACCACCCGCCGGGCCAAATAAAAATGTCGGCTTTAATTATCCCCTATGATCAGCTGAGCCCGGAAGCCCTCCAAGGTGTCGTTGAAGAATTTGTAACCAGGGATGGCACGGACTATGGTGAGGTGGAGGTTCCCCTGGAAACCAAGATTGCCCAGGTGATGGCCCAGATTAAATTCGGCAAGGCTGTTATCGTTTTTGACCAGGAAACAGATTCCACTACTATTTTGAGAAGTGATGATCCTTTGGTTAAGGCGTTGGGGTGAGCTTTAGTTGGGTTAGTGCTCTCCAGGCTGATTTTTGCTATGGACAACAATACTGCTGGTAGTGGTGTGGGTACTGGGAGGAGTGGGCACCCCACAATCATACCATTAGTCCTCAGTCAACTTAAGTATGTATCTGGTTGGTTTTCGTTTAGAAACAAATTCCTCTTGTATTTAAACTTCGGTATTTAAATGCATAATTTTGTTGAATTTATTTCCTTTTTTATGACATTATTTTCTGAGAAAATTTTTACCCAAATATTTAAAAAATTTCACTATCCTTACCGTTACAATCTCTTTTTTTTGTGGCACATTTGTTGCTGTTTGTATTCTCAGTCAAAATTACAGATTTAAAATCTTTATATGGAGGGATCATGAAAAAGGTTAAATTGTTTTTTATAGCTGTAACGTTCTATTTTTTATTATTACCTTCGATTTCCTTAGCAAGTCAAATTTTATTTGCACACGTTGATGGTGATGGTATTTATGTTGATGATGGGAATCGCATAAGAGATATGCTGATTTCTGCAGGGCATACAGTCAATGCCGTTGACTTAAGAAATCC
>NZ_DDYV01000130.1:0-19243 GCF_002348205.1 Desulfobacter sp. UBA2225
AAATTCATTCTGTCCCCGGTTTTCTATCACAGCACCAACATCAGGAACTAAACCCCAAGACCGTCTTCAGCTTCGCCATCAATACCCGCACCACAAAAATCGGCAGTACCTTTTGGCGTTTTATCCGTTTGGGTTCCGCAGCAAGCCGGTAAAACCATTCCAGATTACATTTGCACCAGAACTCCGGCGCTCTTTTCACGTTTCCGGTGATGGTGTCAAGTGTCCCGCCGATCCCCTGGCAAACCCTGACTGTCTTCAGCTTTTCCTTGTTCCCGGCCAGCCATTTTTCCTGGGTTGGCGAGCCCAGCGCCAGAAAAAGCACTTCCGCCTGTGACTGGTTAATCTGCTCAATCAATTGCGGCATGCCTTCAGCTTTTATATAGCCATTTGCTCTGCCCACTATCTGCAATCCCGGATACAACACTTGCAGCTTGTTGCATGCCTCTCTGCTCACCTCTTCCTTTGCGCCATAGACAAACACCCGAAAACCCCGTTGAGCCGACAACCGGCAGATATTATGCATCAGCTCGCAACCGGGAACACGCGACAGCCGCACCCCGTGCAATATCTGCGCTGCCTTGACGACACCAATGCCATCGGGAATCAGCAGATCGGCATTTCGGAATGATTCGTATAAAAACGGGTCTTTGGGCAGGAAGAAGTTTTTCTCCGGATTTGACGCAAAAATAACATGCGGCCTGTCCCCCTTTGTGACAAAGGATTCAACACAAGCGAGGGCTTCATCCATGTTCACAGGGTCAACCCAGATATCTAAAATCTTCAGACGATTCTTCATATGATTTTCGCCAATCGCTCCAGCTTGTCGATGTTGGTTGGCCCAATCAGACTGATGGCGGTTACAAACGTAACATCATCGGGGCAACCGTTTTTCCGTGCCTGCAACACAACACTTTTTTCCTTGAGCCCATACGCCGGAGAATACCAGCCGACAACCGGCGACTCTTGCCCGCAAACGGAGATCAATTCATCAGCCCCCAAAAGGCGCATGTCAAGCTGACTATCCCCCTTCCGCATGTGCCACCAGCCCTCATGCATCTCAGTGATTACGCCTGGATGAAGATGAAAGTTCAGCTCATATCCATGCGTGCCCTGACCGGAAAACGTATCTTGAAGAAGAAGCAACTCTTCGTCCACAAAAAGAATTGTCCGTTTGTGCCTGACCGGTTGTTTCAACCGCTCGTACCCATCATGAATCGCTTCCAGCAGAGTTCCCTGCTCAGTCTCTTCCCTGCGGACAAGCTTCGCCCCAAAGGGTTTACTCCAGATAAAACCTGTTTCCTGAACCGCCTGATCAAGTCCGTCAACCGTTACCGTATTGTGCGCCCTGGCTCCCTTGAAATATTTACGGTACTCCGGAACTCCGTTATAGCGATAGGTACCGGGATCGACCAGGAACTGTTCGCCGTTCAAAGAAAGGGTAATGGAAAGGGCGTCGGCATGCCCATGATTATACAAGGGAGCCATGCCCAATGGGCCATGATCAAAGGTGAGGTGCATTCCTTTGCCGGACCGGATAACAGTATAACCCGCATCCGGAAAGGTAACGATCTTCCCGTCTTCGGGTTGTCGCGCCTCCCTTCTGGGGGCAACCCCCGGAGCGATGGCATATCCATCATCACTATCGCCGATTGACGGAACATTTCCACCGGCATCCTGAAATACCGCAAGAAATCTTTCTCCCGCCGCAAGCCGGGGCTTCCAGTCGCTACAGTTACAAAGGCCGTTCTTTTCAAGAAAATCAATGGCTAACCAGTAGAGATCAAGGACAAATCGGTGATAGCTGAGCGACTGTTCCGCCGGCCCGCCATCTGGGAGAATTTGATGTTCAAGCTCCTGCCGCAATACCTCTACGCCACGCTCAAGCCACCGTTTTCCTTCTGCCGATGTTTTAAAAACCGCACCGGCAAAAACCAGCCCGACACATTCGCAGACCGTATGATTTCCAAGGGAAGAATAGAGGGAAAGACGCTTTTCGATCCACCAGGCATGATGATAGATTGCTGAAAGAATCGCGGCGGTTTCCCTTTCATCAAAAGCAAGACACCGAACGGCCGCAAAAAAAACCGGCACCCGCAACCCGCACTCCATCGCCGATTTATAGTGTGGCCCGAAGAGAAATGAGTTTTCCTCTATCCACTCAAGGACACAGGCCTTGGCATACTCCCGGCACTGGGCGACATCCGAGCCCGGATTATCCTGAGCATGACAAGTAAGCGCCGCCACATGCTGCAACCGTGCCGGTTCCCACACCGCACGGATATCCGGGCCACCTTGTTCCTGCCCCACCTGAGAAAAGTATGTTCTCCGACTCCGTTCCTCAAAAGCCTCTATTTCCCTGGCATCGGCATTCAGGCAAATCTTAAGGCCTTGCAAAAACTCCTTCAGGGTACTTTCAGATATATTTGAGACACAACCCGGCATCACCAGTAAAGCGATGTCCTTCTTTTCAACAAACGGAACAGGTAAAAAGGCAGAATCACAGCGCACCTGTTTTTTTAGCCGAAAGATAAACACCCCTTCTATAACCCTATGGATTAATTCAGCAAGGGAGGCATTTCTCAGCCTTGCAATTAAAAACCATATTTTTTTTTTCATGGTATCTGCTGAAATTTTAATAAACATCCATCCTTGCTTGCAATTCCAACAAAGGATAAAAGTAGCTTTTGAAGCAGAAAAGTAGGAAGCAGATTGATTTTCGTGGCATATACGAAAATTAATCTGCTTCTGGATTATCAAAAAACTATCAGATAAAATATCTTTACCCCTTACGACTCTAAACCCCGCCCCCGCTCAACCGTTTTGAGATAAAGCCCCTCAAGTCTTTGGGCCACCTTCGAGGCAAGAAAACGAGAGAGGGCAAAATCATGATTGATTTGCGAAATCATCTGCCATCGGCTTTCAGAAGCAAGCAGGTCTCCGACCTTGCTGGCCAACTCACGAGGTTCCGTGCCCTCTGTGAGAAATCCATGTTCACCATCCTTAAAAAAATCTTTTACACCTCCAACAGAACGCGTGACAACAGGAAGCCCCATAGCCATGGCCTCAAGAAGAGATGTGGGCATCCCCTCACCATGAGTAGTTGGGAATAAATAGATATCAGACTCGGCAAACACCTTTGTCTTTTCGTCACCTCGAACAAAACCAAGGAAATTAACATTTCCGCCAAGCCCTCTCTCTTCAACATAACACTGGGCACTTCCCAGGAAAGAGCCGTCCCCGGCAACGACGAGTTTTATTCCGGGATAAGCAGCGGCCAGCATTTCAGTTGCCTGGATACACTCAAGAATACCTTTCTCCTTTTCTACTCGTGCCAGAAAAAGAATCTGCGGAGCACTGCCTCTCTCAACAGGAAAACGCCTTGCTTTCTGGTTGTATCCCTCGATAAGCGTGTCATCAACCGGTGTAGTTTCAAGATAAATAGGACTGTTGATCCCCCAGCTCTGAAGCTGAGTTCTGAATTCAGACGCAAGCACTACAATTCCATCAGCTCTGCCATACACTGACACAAACAATTTACGAAAATATTTATCCACCAAGCCGGCAAAAGACGAATTCCAGCCATGAAAAAAAACAAGCACTGGAAGCCCTCTCCTCTTGGCACAATTGAGAATAAGGCCATCCCTTGGCATAGCCCCGTAAGCAAATGAAGGATTCAGATGCACCAAATCATATTTTTTCTCACTCACCGAAATCAAACTCTGGAAACTACTACGCGCCCGGAAAACATTTACGACCCTCTGGCCAAAACCCTCCTCTTGTTCACGAGAGCCTACCTCGAAAAAGTCATGCTTTACCGAAAGGTATTTATGAACGACGTTTAAATAATTGGAAACGCCCCCGCCCTTGGCAAGCGGTGGTGAGGTGATGAGAACATTCATATTTTTTTATAAACCAACAAGAAAAACAAAAACAACTAAAGTATTCTCAATTTCAGTTCAAGACTAGGCAAAAGCCCTGAAAATGGCTTCGCTCCCCACATCTTACCATTTGTCTTGCATGGAGTAGTGGATTGTAGAGTATAATCGCCATGAAGCGGATCTGTTAGCAAGGGATCGACAAAAATGTCACCCGGTGAAGTCAAGTTCCAAGCTGACTGATTCACGCTCCCATATATACGAGAACCATAATTAATAGCTCTCGAAGGATCGCTCACTTTAAACCAGCAATTATCATAAAGATGAACAATACCAAGACCTGCAATGCTGTAAAAACAGAAAGATTCTGGCACAAAGTTTGCATTATAAACAACATTCCGATATATATGGGTTTCCTTATTGGCTTCAAGAAGAATAAGATTAATCCCAGTGCCTGACTGGTTATAAATAGTATTTTCATAAATATAAGTTCCTGGTCCATTGTTATTTTCGAGGATACAGCTTGCATCTTTATTGGAACTCAGGCTTAAACGTATATTGGAATTAATGAAAAAATTATCAAATACCCTTGTTTCTACAGATGAATTGCCTATGACAACATTCGTCGCGATATTCTTAAATAGATTCCCTTCAATAGAAACATGTTCAGTCCTGGCAATCCTGACACCAGCCGCATCACCATCATGAAAATAATTGCCAAACACCCTGACATTTAAAGACTTTACACCTGGCCCACCTTCATGAACATCAATATGCGTCGGATAATCACCGACACCAGATCCGCCAGAACCATAAAAATCTGAGGTTCTAAAAAACTCATTTCCATCAATAACTACATTACTACTACCCTTAACATCTATGCAGTTTTCTCCACTATTATATAACTTGTTAGATTTTACTAAACCTGAAGCACTGCATTTATATAAGTGAATAGCATCAGAACCGATATTAAAAATGATATTATTTTCAATTATATAATTACCATCCAGCTGCTCTATAATGGCAATTCCCATAAAATCAGTTCTACTACTCAACAATGACGACGACCCCCAATTATTCAATACGCAATTCTTAACAATGACAGACCCTTCACAACCATGAACGGTTATCGCCGTCTTGCCGAGGGCACTATTACCCCCTTTATGACCATCTCCAATAATACCATCTATTATTAATCCCTGAATATTAGAAACATACACGTTACTTTCCTTGGAACTTTTCCAGTCTTGTCCACTTATATCGACATTAACAATCGCAAGATTCTTGATTGTAGAATTTGGTTTAATGGATATTGGCTGTACGATATCTCCATCAAGCAGAGGTTTGGAACCAATGCCATAATCTTGGAATGTAAAATTGTCCACATTGGGGCTTAATATGGTTGCATCCTTAAAAACACTCCCTCTCTTTAGACAAAGGGTATCCCCTGAACTGAATTGAAATTTGTTAACCTTATTTATAGTCTTCCAAGCATCTTCATCGCTCAGACCGGACAAAGCATCATTACCGGTATCCTTCACATAATAAACTGCTCCATACCCATTGGTTAGGCTACAACACAATAATATCAATACAAAAAATATAATATTCATGTGCATCCCCCCTTTATATAAATAATCCTAAGTCTTAAGCACTTTTTCATATGCATCTATCATGTTCTCTTTAGAAAACTTGTCCTCAACGATCGCGCGCGAACGCTCACCCATCTCCGCAGCAAGACCACCCTGAATAATGCGTTCAATATTACTAGCGAGTGAATAAACATCTAATGGCTGAAAGAGGAAACCATTTACACCATGAACAATCTGTTCGGGGATACCTCCTACGTCTGTAGCCACAATCGGCTTTGACATAGCCATAGACTCAAGAACAGATATGGATAAAGCCTCAGAAATGGAAGCAACGACCATAATATCGCAGGCTGATACAAACGGCCGAACATCGGACTGAAAACCAGTTATATAAACAAATTTTTCCATGCCTTTTTCATTCACATAATCCATGATTTTTTCATGCTCTTCACCGTCACCTATAAAAAGAAGCTTAACAGGGTAGTTGTTCGTACGGAGAATTACAGCGGCATCCACAAGGTCCACATGCCTCTTAAGTCCAGTCAAGGTAGCACACATTCCGAGGACGATATCTGATGCAAGGAAACCATACTGCGCGCGGCAACCCTCCCTTTTATTGAGCATACTTTCTGAACTGAAATAATTGAGATCAACACCATTATAGATATAAAGGCTTTTAGCTGGATCAATACCATGCTTATCCAACCAATAATGCATCTGGTTATTGCTTACAAAAATAATCCTATCAGCCATATTGATGGTATGCTTATAAATCATCTGTAAAACAATCTTATGGCGCGTATCATTTATAACAGTGGAATGAATAGACTGCAGAAGTAAACTGTCGGACAATGCAAGCTTGCGCGCCAAGAGACCATAAAGACCGGTATACATATTGACACATAGAATCCGGTGCGGTTTGAAACCCCTGATGATTGCCACAAGCTTTTTAAGAAGAAGAAAATCCAGTCCTTTACTCTTCTCCAGACAATAAAAACCTTGAAGCAGATCTTCACGGAGGTTTTCCCTCAAAGTCTCAACTCGCTTAAAGTAGCAAAGATTTAACTCCAGCCCTCTTCCATGCAGGTTATTAATCAGATCGATGGTTTGTCGCTCCGCTCCACCGCTGATTAATGACGGCAATAGTACCAACACCCTAAGTTTTGATTCCATGGCAGCGAATAAATAATTTAAAGGGAATGCTTTATACAGTTACGAATGGTCACAAGAGAAGGCGTTGAGCCCTTGAAAAATGCCAAGGTACTGATCAACAATAGCTTGAGGGGAATGATTGGACATGAAATAGCTCATGCAGCGTTCCTCGTACTTATTAAAGTCGTTAATAAGTTTGCTTACAGAATGAGCCAAATCCTCATCCGAGTCTGCAACAATACCAAGCCCGTTATCACGAATAAGATTGTCCGGATCGACAAAGGTCACTACAGGAATACCTCGACACCACGCCTGTAAAAAGGTATTGGGAAAACCTTCATGTTCCGAGGTATTGACAAAAATCTTGGCTCTATCAAAAAAATTCTTGGCCTCAATAAAAGGCAGAAAACCCTTAAACTCAAGATTGGGAATTTTAGAAGCCTCATCCCTGATCGTATTGTAAAAGTCAATTTCCCGTCCGGGTCCTCCAATCATTACAAATCGTTCGAAAGGCAACTTTCTTGCAAGATCCAGAAATTTCTCCGGCTGCTTCCAATACTGAATGGTAGCCACCCAAAGGATGTAATCCCTACCGGTATCAACGAGTCTCACCTCGGAAGGATATAAATTCCTTATGACATGGCCCTCGCGATGATAATGCAAACGCAACAAATCCTGCTGAGCACAAGACTGCACAATAATGGCATCAGCCCTTTTGATTCCATACAAATAAAGGAATCTGTCCCTGGCATTCCGCACTTTATGTTGAGCCGGCATGAAATCCGTATCATGTGCACCAGCAAAAACGAATTTTCTCCCGTAAATCTTGCAAAACAGGGCAAGGATCCCCGGAAGATAACTCGCACACCGGGTATAATAGATATCGGCATCGGCTTTCAGCAGAGCAAGCCAGATTCGATACAATCTTGGATAAAAGAAGCGAAGGCCAGCCACTCCTTTACAGGAGTCAAACGTCTTATAAAAAGTAATGTTATCAACATGATAAATATCATCCTGGCCATAATCCTGACTCAGATAAGCAACGCTTACAGCCCGCTCATCAAAGAATTGTCCGAGATAATACTGCTGCATCTCGGCACCCCCCACACTCGTCATGGGGATAGAGGCATCAAAGAACGGCAGGATGTTCTGAGTAGTGAAGCAAATTCGCATTGTCAATGTTTTGCTACGCAATACTAATATCCGGTGGCGGCTTCCACAAAGCAAACACAACCACATAAACAAACAGAAGAGATGTTGCCACTGGTGAATGCATAAGCGCCCCTGCTGCATACGCACTGGCCATAAAAGGGAGAATAATTGTTATGGCGGTGACGGACATAAGTTTCGCGTCCTGTTCTTGAGGCGATGATTTTAACAGCCGGGAAAAAGCCCTCCACAAGGGAATTAAAAAAATTCCCATAAAAAGCGCAAACCCGACGACACCATAATTGACAAGGGTCGTCAGATAGTTGTTATGGGCATCTTCACTTCTTCCAAAGAATTTTTTCGAATAATGCCAGTAGCCAGCGAACCCTCTCCCCACAACAGGACTCTCTTTTAATATCTCTATGCCAACCTTGATCATTGACCCCTTGCCCTTAAACTCCCGGTCAATCGCCGCGCCTGAAAATCGGTCTGCAACAATCTTTTGCTGCATGACATACACTCCAGCGCCGGTAAGCACTATTACCGCCAGCACAAGCATGCTGTAATTCTTGATCAGCGAAAAAAACAGCAGAAAAGTGGCAACAAAGGTGATCAATCCTTTCCGTGAGACCGTCCCGACAATACCCAACCCGACACACAGCAGTGTAACTAACAAGAAGAATTTGTTAACAAGCCGTTTTTTAATGGCAAAGAGAAAAACTGGAACATTTAATACCAAAAAAATGGCAAGAAGATTCGCATTCCCCAGAGTGGCGGCAGCACGCACCTCTCTGTCACTTTCATAGTGCATGCCCAGGTTTCTACTAAACTGATAAAAACTCAATAGAGCCAATATCAGACAGCATATCGCGGCATGGTTCACCAAAATCTTCAGTACCTTTTTATCACGCAAATAACCGGGAACGGCCAGGCAGATAAAAAAAGGAATCAGATAGGTAAAGATGAATCCGCGAAACGCATTCATGCTATACCCTTCAAAAGACCAGCCTATGGACATAAAAACCCACCAGACATAGACGGCCATATTAATAAACCAGATGTCCCGAAAACTACCCCGTATCCTTTTCAGCATGAGATCCACACAAAAGGATAATGTCCAGATAATTGCGCAGACCTCATAAAGTCCAAAATCAGGAATTCCCCGCCCAAAATCAGTTTTAGGCACCCAGACATTAAATATCGGGGCATAAAAAAGAAGAAGGAGAAAGGGATAGAAACTAATAAAACGGATTTTTTCTTCAGAAGATCCCGCATTCATATCGACATGACCTCCTCGGCGGGCTGAACAAGATCATCCATCTCAAGAAGGTCCTGAAGCTGGCAGTATTGAGGCCAGAAATGTCCCTCATGCCATTGCAAGGTCCTGTCAAAAAAACCTGTACAGGCTTGAACGGCCGTATCCACATAAGTATAGCTAATCTCAACAATTTTCGGATCTCCCTCCTTGTCATACACAAAATCGTATGCCATAGATTGAAAACCAAAAAAATCTGAGACAGAAAAGGCAATTTCCAGGCACCGATGATCGATCTTATTGATATCATAATCAATCATACCACTGCCTGATGCCCTGAAATCATTCTTTCTTACCATTCTGCGAAACGAAAAAGCACGGTTACCTATAATATTCACCCTGATATCACAGGTGTTCCCTGGAAGAAACTCTTGAAACAAGGCGTAATCATGGTGGATCGACCTGCACAGGTTGTGCGCGTAAGACTTGATATTCCCGGAACGCTCCGCATATAGTCTTTTGATTTTATACAACAGCCTGCTGCCTTTATTCCTGGCAATATTACCCCCAACCGGAATACGGCCAGTCCGGATCCCGTCATACGAGAACATTCTCTTGGCAAGGGAAAGGGCATGATCTGGAGTGCGAACAAGAACCACATTGGAAGAACCCGCCCCTCCTTTCAACTTAAAGACAACCGGAAAAGTCACTTTTTGAACCCACTCCATAACCGCGCGAAGATCCCAGAAAACCCAGGTCTTAACCATTGGAAAATTCCGCGATGCAAGCAGATATGACTGCCTGACCTTATCGTCATAATGCCAGCGAGTCTGCAAGTTTGGATAACATGGAATCCCATAAACGCTTTCGATAACCGGCAAAATGGAGTTGACCATTTGATTAATAGCGTCAAACTGACTGAAACAACTTACAAAATAATTCACCGATCTGCATCGGTCCAAGAAATCAGCATCACCAAGGTACAGACGTTCTACCGCAATCCCGTTATATTTTAGTATATTTTCATAGCGTCTCAAAAGCAGCGGGAAAGTCCTCTCAATGTCTGTATGCAGACCAACCTTAATTTCCGTCATGGCCTCAAACACCTCCATTCAAATCGCGCATAACAAGCCCCAGTGTCGTTTCATAATATTCAGAAAGCGTTTCGCATCGATAAGAGTTCAAGGTCGGACAAACCCAATCCTTCATGTAAAACAGCCGGTCAACTGAAATCCGAGACACAATGCGACGCATCATCTTGTTATAATTTCTGAATCTGTTGACAAACAAGTTCTTGTCTTTCGCGCAAAACTGGAGCCATTGAGTTTCAACAAATAAAGCATCAACAACGTCCTGAGATCTGCGGTTAACAGCCGCAACAAATTCTTCCCTCTCCAAACCCTGCATGACCCGTACCCCAGGACATCCCGACCCCTGTTGATGAGGAATAATCTCGAATTGACACGTATTATCATCCTGAATTATTAACCGGATCAAAAATCCCTTATTCCATTCGGAGAAACGCGCAGCCGTTCCATAATCAAACAGAAAATTACCTTGCCCATAAAAAATGGGTTTCCCCTTATAAACCTCATAACATCCGGCGCAATGGGTATGCTGACACACCACAACATCAGCGCACTCCTGTGACAGAAATCTAAAAAGTTTCTGCATTCTGGGCGTAGGGTATGGATAATGCTCCATCCCCCCATGAACAATAATGATAGAAAAATCAAACAAACTCCGATTATTCTTATGCACAGTCATTATATCAACCAGATCCAGCGGCGCCGCCCCCCATGAACGAGCCGTCGCGATCGACCACTCATGCTCGGCAACTCCCAGAATGGCAACGCGTTTCCCGCCAATGTTCACGATATGAAAGTTGAGGGAACAGGCTCTGTTTCTTCCCACCCCAAATGAGGCAATCTGATATTCCTGACACAAGTCAAGGGTCCTTGCAAGTCCCGTTTCCCCAAAATCCATTATATGATTGTTGGCAAGATTCAGGGTAGTGATGCCAAGCGCCCGGATTCCAGCCATACATCCTTCTTTCGCCCGCAGGTTGGGGCCTGATTTACGGATAGGACGACTGTTGTCCGTCAAGGGACATTCAAGATTGAAGACAGACAAATCCGCCCCCGCGATAACCTGACACAGTTCCGGAAAGATCTCCCGCACCCTTTCCGGTTGCTCGAAGAAAGGCTCATTTATTCCAATGGGACAAAAATCCCCTCCAATCAATATCTCAACCACCTGAGCCCCTTTTTCTTTTCAAAAGAGATTTAACCAACAGCCTGAAATATCTATATCTAAAATAAGGTGATCTTAAAATGATGAACACGTCAGGATCAAACAAACTTTGGCCTGTGATATAGAGTAAATTCATCTTTAACATCTTGCGCCATGCGAGATAATGAACTATGGCATCTTTAATGTCGTTATCATATTTTTTTTCTTTAAGATTCTGGGTCAACTCAGACAGTAACCAAGACGCATTTACTTTGTGATTGGTTATGGTAATGCTTCCAGGAAGATTATAATTGTAAACAGCTAGTGGTTTCCGGCAATATGCGGCAGGGGCCATCTCAAGGAGCCGGAACCATGTGTCCAGATCTTCCCCCCTCGATTGACCAACCGGGAAACCTTTAATTTGATCAAGCAAAAACTTCTGGGTAACTATGTTCCTCGCATTTATCACAGAATTGCCGGCCACACACTGCATTATATAGTCTCTTAGGTGCCACAGACAAGTTGACCGAGATTCTAACGAGATTATTTTCTCAGAGCCATCAGGCTTCACGATAATGAAATTAGTGATAAAGGTTTTGGCAGCCGGGTAGTCCCGGATCAAACCAACGACTGTTAACAGGAAATCCGGCAACCACTCATCGTCGGCATCAAGAAAGGCCACGTAATCAGCCCGGGCCTCATGAATGCCGGTATTTCTGGCTGCTGAGACCCCGCCGTTCTTACGCACAACCAGGCGCAACCTTTCATCCAGAATATTTCGGACGATATCGGGGCCGAAGTCCGTTGATCCGTCGTCAACAACAATGAGTTCAAAATTCTCATATGTCTGGGCAAGGACAGACCGGACAGTCCGTTCAATGTACTGCTCCTTGTTATACAGAGGAATAACAATGCTAATCAGGGGGCCCGCCTCCATTACTCACCTCAAATTTACAAAATAACAACCGCAAGCAACATGACTTACGACCGAAACCTTGCCAGCAACATCTGACATCCCTTGATAAGCTCAAGACGTTCAAAGGCCTTCAAACCGAAAAAAAACAAAAAAACACAATAAACAACAATCCCCCCCAACGCACAAACAGCCAGACTCATCCAGGTTTGGGGCGAATAGTACCTTTCCAGAACCACCCATACAACGGAGGCAACCAGCCCTGGCATCAACCCCGGAAGCAAAATCTGCGTCAGCCATTGCTTCACATCAATATCCAACAGCCGGACACTCAACGGAATAAACAAAACAAGCTGGGAGATAATCCCCACAAGGCAAGTGGCCAAAGCTGACCCAAATGCACCCATTTGTAAGGCTGCCACCAGATAAATGGTCAACCCCATATTCATACACTCTGATAACAACTCTCGTGAGGTAGTGGTACGCACTTGGTTAATGGCAGGCGCTATTCGCATAAGCATCACATTAGACACATATAAAGGAAGCGGAAGGAGAAGCAGCATCAGCACTGTTGCGGCCTTGATATACTCAGCCCCAATGTAAAGCACAACGACCTCGTTTCTAAATATGATCAACGGGGCTATTGCTATTAATGTGGCCCACATCATGTATTTATTTATGCGATAATAAGCGTTTCTAATTTTCTGTTTATTACCAGACACATACATAGCAATAAGCTGGGGTTGCAACGGAATCAAAAAAAGATGTATCATCGAAAAAATATTATTCCCGACAAGCGAGCCGACAAAAAAACAAGTCACTTCCAGCGGCGTGGAGAACAGATTAAGAATAATTGGGTCCGAGGAACGCTTAATCTGCTGAGCAGCCTGAGAAATAAAGGACCACCATCCAAACGTAAGGGGCTCGACCACCTCACGTAATTGCATCATTGACAACCGGAAGGTCAAGGCAGGGACTATTCGCCTGGAAAACCACACTTCAACCAGAACGCTGAGAATTGTGGAAATGGCCGTGGCCAGAACAACCCAGACTACACTTGTACTTACACAGAGAAGCAGGATCAAGAGAATCAGCATCCGCAATAACTCTCTGCCAAGACGCATGATGTTCAGTATTACAAAACGCTGTTTGAGATTAAATCCAATGCGAAAGGGAAAGAGAATAAAATCTACTCCCAAAGTTACCACAAGCAGCAGCATCATCAACGTTGCTTCATCAGCACGGCCATCCGGAATGTTGAGAAACTGCTCCACATTCCACGAAAAACCAATCCCAAGGAGCATCATAAACAAACCAACGCCCAAAATAATCGGAAACATTGATGACACAAAAGTGGTAACCTGATCATTGTCACCCTTGGCATAAGCCTCAGTGATATGACGGGTCAGGCCCACATTCATGAAGCTCGTCAAAAGCGGCATAAAAAAAATGGCGCTCATAATGACCGGAAATAAACTGTACTCTTCAGGGCTGATTCGTTTAAGAAGATATTGCTGCAACCAGACCAGCACCGACAGATTTAACACCCTGGTAACAATCTGGCTCAATGCATTAACCAACACCAGCCTTTTACTTGTAGAGATATGTTCCATTTTTAATGCCTATACCGAATGACAACATGCTGGTTACTCAATGGAATCACCGGCCTCTCCCTGCATTAACACATTGTTGCAACATCTCGTTTGCCTTCCCGAGATCATTCCATTCTTCAAAAACTTTTCTGGACGCCTGTTGAGCAAACAGAAAATTCTTCTCATCCATCAATGCAATCTGTCGCATAGCTTTTTCAAGCGCAGGCTGGTCACCTGTTGGAAAAACAAACCCGTTCTTCCCCTCTTGTACAAGATCGTAAGCAGCGCCCACGCTGTCAGAGAGTATCAAGGGCCGGCCTAATCTCGCTGCCTCAATTGCGACAACTCCCCACCCCTCATTCAATGAAGGGAGCAAGAGAACCGAAGATTCATCAAGGATGGCCGGCAACTCATCCCGTCGATAAGTGCCGATAAAATCAACGGATTTCACCGCTTCATCCCCATGACTCTCAACAAGACATCGAACGTCACCCATCAAAGGACCATCACCAGCTATAACAAGCCGTACCCCCTGATTCAGTTCGGTGCGTATGGATAGAAAAGCCTTTACAGCAAGCAAAGGTTCCTTTTCCGGTACTAAACGTCCACAAAAAACAAACTTCTTGAACCTGTTCCCAAAATTTTTACAAGGTTGATATTCAACAAAGAGCGGCAGAATATGTATGGGCAAAGATCTTCCCAAAGACAAACAATACCGGCGGGCTGCCTCGCCATGGGGAAAGGCAAAATTCACATTCCTAATGATTATATCTCCAATGTACTGATGCAGGAGATGACCGATACCCATATCAGGGTGTTTTTTCCATTGCTCAACTTTTACCCCGCAAGGAATACCACGCAACTTGGCCTCCAAAAAGGCAAACTTGGAATGAACCGGAGCCTGAGTGGAAAAAAATATAAAATCCCATTTCCTCTCTTTCATCTTCTTCCTTATTCTACCGTAGAGACTAATTGCCGAAGATAAGGAAAATTCTGAGATTCGATATCCGGGGTAGTCCCAGAACTCGATATGACCAGTGGGCATCCAGTCGGCTATCGCGGAGAAGAGATTCCCTTCATTGCCAAATACCTTGGTTCCTTTCGAGACAAAAACAATATGGGCATCAAAGTTATCAAGAAAAAGTCGGAAGACATCAGGCGTTCCAGGATTATACCTTGGCCATAATACAAGCACGCTCTTTTTTCCGCCCGACGACGTATTAGCAGTCATTTATCAATGAGTCCCTTGCCATGCTTAGACATTATGAGAATAAAAGTAGAGAAACAGTACGATCCGCATCGTGGAGAGTTCACCAGAGAGCTTCAGCGAGTCCGGTGGAACGATTGGTTATCGGAAATTTGTAATTATTTCAGAAGGTGTGGAAATACAAGTGTCCAATTTTACTTATCATATTTCTTATACTCAGGATGATTATCGAAAAATATTTTTGTACGATTTAAACTTGCTGCGACATCAACATTCGATGTTCCAGTATTGCTGATAATTTTTGCTGGAATACCTGCAATTGTAACATCTTCACCAAAAGATTTTCCAACGACAGAATTTGCACCTATTTGTACTTGAGAACCTATTGTAATGTTGCCAAATATTTTAGCACCTGGGCCAATCCAAACATTATCACCGATAACAGGAGCATATTTTTCTGTTTTAATCCTATTGACTGGATTACTATCACCTATATTGACACCTTGATGAATATCACACCACCTACCGATAGAGCAATTACCGTTAATCACTATATTTCCGAAATGATTTATTCTTAATCCTGCATCAAAAACACCCTCTCGTATATCAAAGCCCAGTTTGTATCCCAACCTTTTTTTAATATCCTTGAATAACAAATATAAGATTCTTCCAATTCCATTTTTGTTTTTATAGTATTCACACTTTCTAAGTGCAATTTGATATTTCCAGATTTCGTCACCATACAATCTTGGTTTACCTTTTTTCCCTAAAGCAAACCTGTCAGCAGCAAGAAAGAAATTCAGGTCTTCTTTTGAATTTATCATTTTCAAGTTATCCGTTTATTGTGATCGATAACCAAGTGTCCAGCCCACCCCAAACACCGGTGATTTAACCTAGGGTGTCAAAAGAAACGATTTAACGATTCGCATTCAGAGATGCTATCGAAAATACGAAACACCTTGTTCAGGCAAGAGAAGCCTCTTTCTTATCCCTATACATATTAAGGTGATATAATAATTTTCTGTGAACCGGTAGCTCCACATGTTCCGCGAATAACACTGCGAACGAGATCGCTACAACTTATACCGGAGCCTCTACTATGTAGAGAGATCACCATTTGACCCCTCGGAAAATCCGGTTTCTCACAATCCTATCCTTGTGTTTTTCAACTATTTCAAACATCCCTTGAAGAACCTCATCTGTCAGATAGTTGGGCGTAAGCCCCAAGTCCTTGAGACCGGTATAGACAGGATTATAATAATGTTCTTCCTTTTCTTTGCGCGGGTTTTCGATAGACTTGATCTCCACCGCATGACCCCGTTCTTTCCCCACCCTAAAAACCTTGTCAGCCAGTTCATTTACAGTAAAAGTTTCGGTGATCTGGTTAAAGACCCTGAGTTCTCCGTGATCGGCAGGGTTATCAACGGCAAGTTCGACACAAGCAACGGTATCCCGGAGATTCAAATAGCCGCGAGTTTGTCCGCCTTTCCCATAGACAGTTAAAGGGTAACCGGCAACAGCCTGGACTACAAAACGGTTCAGTACCGTCCCGAACAGTTCATCGTAATTAAAAAAAGGTAAAAGCCTCTGATCCAAATCCGCCTCGTCGTTGACGGAAAGTCCATAAACCGGCCCCTGCATAAGATCGCTCACCCGAAGCCCCCACATCCGCACATAGAACCAGAGAAGATCTGTATCCTGAATTTTCGTGGTATGGTAAAGAGAACCGGCCTGACGCGGAAAGAGAAAACGGTCCCGCCTGCCTTTATGCTCCATCTCAATCCAACCTTCCTCGATATCGATATTCGGCGTCCCGTATTCGCCCATGGTGCCAAGCTTTACAAGATGGCAGTCGGGAGCCTGCTCACGCATTGCCCAAACGATATTAAAGGTGCCCCTGAGATTATTCATAAGAGTCAACTCAGCTGCCCCATGATTTAACATTGAATAAGGTGCGGATGGTTGCTCAGCATAGTGGATTATCGCGTCAGGCCGGCATTCGCGAAATACCTCCATGAGAAACTGATAGTTACAACAATCTCCTATCCGAGTATGGATTTCATGCCCCGTCACTTCACGCCACAACCGAACCCTTTCAAGAAGATTAGGAACCGGGAAAAGGGGCTCAACATCAAGATCCCTGCAAAGGTTCCGCCTGAGATAATTATCAACGACCATAACCTCATGCCCTTTCTTTGAAAAGGCCATGGCCGTTGGCCACCCAAGATAACCATCACCGCCGAGAATTAAAATCTTCATTTACTCTCCTTTCCCAAAAGGTAAAAAATATGCCCGGACAAAATCAATCCTTAACAAGCGCTCTTTTATTTCTTAATCCAGCAAATTATTAGCATGAAGGAAATGTCGAATTTCGTCCCTGCTTAGGCATGGTTCAATTTCTGAGATATAAGGTTTTGCCACTTTCTCCGACACAATATTTTCTGGACAATAATCTATCTCCCTATAAATCCCACGAAACGCTGGTAAAACCACGAAATAAAGCGGAAGTTCAAGGGCTCTTCGCGTCTCCTCATGGCTCATGAGTTCTTCGTACATCTTTTCACCGGGCTTCGACCCGATAAAATTAATCTCAATTTTTTCCGACTGATAACCATATTGGGGTGCCATCTCGTCAATCATCACTTGAGCAAGGTCAAGAATCCTGATAACCGGCATCTTTGTAATAAATACCTCACCACCACGTGCCAATGACGCCGAGTCTATAACAAGTCGAACTGCTTCCTGTATGCTCATAATAAAACGAGTCATCTCCTTTTCAGTCACCGTAACCGGGCCACCATTCCGAATTTGCTCACGGAAAATGGGAATTACTGAACCACGAGAACCAAGGACATTCCCAAAACGAGTTGAGGCAAAAATCGTTTCGCCGTTTCGCAGGTTCACATTAGCAGCAGTCATAAGCCGTTCACCCATAAGTTTCGTAGTTCCCATAACATTAGTGGGATTAACGGCCTTGTCTGAACTTGTAAAAATGACCTTGCCGACTTTGTTTTCGCAGGCGGCTAAAATAACATTCTGCACACCTATAATATTCGTTTGAACAGCCTCCATAGGAGATTGTTCGCAAAGAATCACATGCTTATAAGCAGCCGCATGAAAGACAACATCCACGCCTTGCATCTTCCTGACCAGCTTATCCCTGTCTCTCACGTCTCCAAGGTAAAAAACCGCACGTCTGTCATTTTTATACCGCTGGTCAAGAAAAAAAAGTTCACTTTCATTATTGTCAATACCAATTACTTCGGCTGGTTCATAAACTCCCTCAAGAAGCTGACGAACGAGTTCAGACCCTACCGTTCCACATGCCCCTGTAACAAGAATCCTCTTTCCTTTTAAACAGTTATCAATACACATTTATTTATATTCTCCTTTTTGATTAAATTTCTATGGGGGCAACTCTGGATCAAAATTAATAAAGTTTCTCTTTGGTGTTACAGGATTCAACATGCTAAAACAGCAACGTATTTGACATGGGCATGAAGAGTAAGAAAAACTATAGATTACAAAAAACCTGAAATAACCAAGACTGATGTAATTGAGGTGGTCAAATAAAAATGGGCAGTCAGCCAAACTATTTCTTTCAGATGTGACATTTTCTCTAATTCATTGGGCACTATAAACTCTTCATTAGCTGGATGAATTAAAATTTGTTCTTTTTCAAATGATGATATGGAAGCTTTAATAGAGGCACAACTCCCTCCACCCCCCTCTTAACCTTAGAGGGGGCTTTAAAAAACTGGAATTTCTGTTCTTCACTGGCTACCAGCTTTGTTCTACGACAAAAAAAACTTCACCATAGCTGAAGCCAGATACCATGGACACGCAACCGGTTTCAAGAACCATGCGAAATCACTTCTTTCTCTCGCAGAAGGCGAATCACCCGTTCCACACACTCTTCAAGTGGCGCTTCACCGCTTTCCAGGCAGATGGCTGGGTTGACAGGGGCTTCATACGGCGAAGAGATGCCTGTGTAATTGGCGATAAGACCGGCTCTGGCCTTTTTGTACAGGCCCTTCACGTCCCGCTGCTCGCAGATTGCAAGGGGGCAGGCGCAGTGGATCACCAGAAAGTTCTCTGGGCCGACAATCGCCCGCACCTTTTCACGATCCCGCTCCAGCGGGGAGATAAAGGCGGTCAGGGCAATGACCCCGGCCTGAAGGAAAAGGTTGACCATTTCGCCGATGCGGCGGATGTTTTCGCTGCGATCCTCCACGCTGAACCCCAGATCGGAGCAGAGACCATGGCGGACGTTGTC
>NZ_DDYV01000284.1:0-5195 GCF_002348205.1 Desulfobacter sp. UBA2225
GGCTGGACACGTTAGCGACCTCGGTCGCTTAGAAGCCCCTTCTGAATCTTTGATTCAGGAGGGGAGCAGTCACTAAAAAACTGTGATTTACTGGTAGGTACCTTAAAATTTCAAAGGAAAACCGCTACTGTCAATCTTTTATTCTTTTTCCAAGGCGAAAAATATGTGACATATGGCGTTCTGGAGATAAACAGCCAAGAAACGGAGAGCAAAACGAGTATGACACATCCTGGAGAGTTATTAAAGAAAAGCGGGTTATATGCCGGAAAGGAGTTGGGCCAGAACTTTTTGTCACACCCGACTACGGCCCAGATGATTGTAGAAAAAACCGGCGTTGATAAAGAAACTACCGTGCTTGAAATAGGTCCGGGTTTAGGGGCAATCACCCTGCCATTGGCAAGGTCCTGCAAGCAGGTTGTGGCCGTTGAAAAAGACCGCCGTATAATTCCTCTGCTTGAAGAGGAGCTGGCCGGTGAAGGAATCTGCAATGTTACGATTATAAATCAGGATATATTAAAAACGGATATCAGGGAAATTGCAGGAACAGAAAAACTTGTTGTAATAGGGAATCTGCCATACAATATTTCATCCCAGATCCTTTTTAAGCTCGTTACAATTCGCCAGGTTCTGACACGCGCATTTCTGATGTTTCAAAAGGAGCTTGCCCAACGTCTTCTTTCATCAGCCGGTACCAAAGACTATTCAAGACTTTCTGCGGTGGTTCAGTATGCATCAAAAATAAGTCGGGTTGCAGATATCGGGCCTAATAATTTTTTTCCAAGGCCGGAAGTGAACTCCACGGTCCTTCGCTTTGATTTTTTTGAAACCAAAGGCATGGGCGAAGCGGACGAGATTCTGCTGTTCAGCGTAATCAAGGCAGCGTTTTCCAAACGAAGAAAAACCCTTCACAATGCCATGTCCGGCGGAGAAATGGGCTTGACAAAAGAACTCGTGGGTATTGCCCTTAAAAACGCCGGCATTGACGCCTCCCGGCGGGCTGAAACCCTGAATGTTCAGGAGTTCATAGATTTGTCAAAGGCCGTGGGAAAGGTTAACGCCCTTGAATTATGATTGAATCAAAAATTTCCATAGATAAGCTCATTGACATTGTCCGCCAGGGTGGCCGGGTTAAAACCGGGGTGGATGTATATAACAGCAACGGCACCCTGCTTCTGGCCAAAAATGTGATGGTGGATAAGACAAAGCCCCTGAAAATACTTCGGAACAATGGCCTTCGGCAGGTTCCGGTAGCAAGCAACGGGGGCGTGTTTGACGCATCCGGTAATAAAATAGAGATGGGATCCACCGCCATTCCCGACCCCTTGCCAGATTCATTTCCCGATCCGGAACCCGTCAAAACTCAAAACGTAACTGAACGGCTCAAGGAAATTCTGGAACTGCGCAGGTTTGCCGAATCCATCAGTGTTAAAGCCCAGGCCAGTATAAAAAATGCTGTGAACCAGATCCGGCAGACAAAGGGTGAATTTGATGTGAATGCCGTATCAGAGCAGGCATCGGAACTTGCATCATTTGCCGAACACAAACACCACCCCTTTGCATACGCGCCAAGGGATTGGTTTTTTTATGATGATTATTTTTACAGCCATGCCACCAATGTCTGCGCCTTGGGCTCCCAGGTATTGCGTCAATTTAACAGGGCTTTCTCCAACGTAGTGGAAAAATCGCTTTGGTCATCATCATCAGCCCTTGCCGGCAATGGATCTTCCGGAATGTTTTCCTATTACTACCCCGAGGAGATAGAAGAGATGTCCTTTGGCCTGTTCATCTATGATCTGGGAAAATCCATGGTATCGGAAGCTATTTTAAACAAGACATCCGCCTTGAGCAAAGATGAAACCGAACTGCTGCGCAGGCACACCAAAGATTTCGGATTTACGGTAATTGAAAAAAACCATCTGGGCAGTACTGTGCTCAGCAACATGATCCGGTATCATCATGGGCCGCTATATGAGGGAGAGCCTGGGTGTTATCCTATGGGACTTGATTGCGGGATGATGCCACCCTATGTCAAAATATGCAAACTGATGGACATTTATGACGCCATGATTTCCAAACGCAGCTACCAGGATGCCGTTAACCAGGTTACTGCCGTCACCGGCCTGTTCCGCAGTTATGTGCACAAAGACCCCATCTTGCAGTTTATTCTCCATGCTTTTGTTAAAACCGTCGGGCTCTATCCGCCGGGCAGCATTGTTTTTCTTAAAAGCGGACAGATGGCCTATGTTCTTGAAAACGAAGGTCCCCTTGTTCTTCCTTTTACAGACAGAAACCAAACCCCGTTGACATCCAGGCCGGATCCTTTTAACGCCGGAAAACAGACCGGGATTCTTGCCATTGACAGTGACAGAAGTATCAGGCAACCCAAAAAAATATGGAATTGCCTTCCTGTATTTATCAGGGAGTTTGCCCTGCCCAAGGATCAGGTGGCAGCGGCAGTTTCTGCTATTTCCCCCATATAATCCTATTTGTTCAGGGCTTAAAAAAGCCCAGAAACACTCTCTCCTGTATGGATGTGCTTGATGGCCCGGGCAAAAAGAGATGCCACGGACAAGGATTTAAGCTGGGGAAACTGTTTTTCTACAGGAAGATGTACCGTGTTGGTGACCACAATCTCAGATATGAAAGTTTGATTTAAATTTTCCACTGCCTGGCCGCAAAGCACCGGATGGGTTGCACCAACATAAACCTTAGCCGCTCCTGCGCGTCTCAATGTATCAACGGTGCTCACTATGGTTCCCCCTGTGGATATTTCATCGTCAAAAACAATGGCATCCAGACCCTTTACATTACCCACAACCAGCCCCTGCTGAACATCTGAATCGCTGAGCCGACGTTTGTCAATGATGGCAAGGGAGGTGTCCAGACGTTTGGCAAACCGTCCGGCTCTTTTAGCACCGCCGGCATCCGTGGCCACCACCACCACCTTTGACAGATCCAGGAGCGCTGTAAAATAATCACAGATTGTGGGTATGGCTGTTAAATGATCCACGGGAATGCTGAAAAATCCATGCACGGCATCGGCGTGCAGATCCATAGTCAGTACCCGGTCTGCCCCGGCAGTTTTCAAAAGATCGGCAACCAGGCGAGCGGCAATGGATATTCTTGGCGCATCCTTCTTATCGGACCGGGCATATGAATAATAGGGGATGACAGCTGTAATCCGTTTAGCAGATGCGCTACGCAGTGCATCCAGAGTAATCATCAATTCCATGAGATGATCACTGACAGGTGTGCTCAAAGACTGAACCACAAATACATCTTTTTCCCTGACACTTTCCTTAATCTGTACAAATAAATTGTCATTTGAAAACCGAGATGTTTCCATAGGACTTAAAGGAATTCCGATATTCCCACAAATTTCCGTTGCCAGATCCGGATTGGATCCACCGGAAAATATTTTTAAATCATCTGTCATTTTAACTTTCCTGAAGGGGTTCCAGTTCGCGCTTTTTAATACCAGTTTACCAGTCAAGAAACAAGAGCTTGGAAAGAAGAAACAACGCATATATTTTTTATTACAAGATGTACTATATTAAAGATTATTTAAAAAACTATAATAACAATAATAACTAAGGTTTAAATGTTTACAATTGATTTAATATCTTAATATTATTGATTATATTTGTATCTTTTGTGTTTAAAGTTTTGAATAAAATTTTTTTAAAAGTAGAAGGTATTAAAAGGTATTAAAAGGCCTGTTTTTGAAGGGTCTATAAAACAGGCTTTTTAAACAATTTGTTGTCAGGATTGAATCCAATCCCTGATACCCTTTAAATCAGACCCATTCCAGTCATCTGAAATTCTTTTTTCGATAAATTTTAAAAACAGGGTGTCAATAACTTTGATAACCTTCATAATTAAAAAGGTTTTTTCAATAATCAGACCTTCTATTTCATCTTCTGATGAGGAGATGTCAATGGTTGGGGTTTTCAAACCGGTGATATTGAAACTTTCACCTTTGATTGAAAATTTATATTCTTCTTCACCCATCCTGCAGATCAGGTTCATATCTGTTACCCATGCCCCTTTTTTAAGGGCTGTGCCCCCTTCTTCAAGACCGGCCTGATCACCTTTAATGGTAATTTTTTCTTTTGATTTATCGCCAAGATTATTTTCAAGACTGATGGAATTTCCAATCTCAAAGATTATCGGATCTTTTGAACTTGCAAGGGTTGTAATATCCTGATCCGTTTCAATGAGGTACCAGATCCATGTCAAAAATTCGTTGCCTAAAAATCCATATTTATTGTAAGCCGTTGCTATATCTAACATCATGCACCTTTCGTATTTAAGGGCGATAAAGCCAGTACCCTGTCTTTTTTATCGTTTGAAAATCTGCCCAGCTTTTCCACTATTGTATAGGGAAATATTTTAATGGGTTTATGGTCAAAGGATTTGAAAAACAACGTTTCAAATAATTCATTGGCCGCCTTTTGGGTGGAAAATAAGAGTAAGTTTTTATCTTCATAATCCCATAACACATCATATATATTTGGAATAAATGGTGTTTTATGCATCAAAATATCAATGACCATCTCCTTTATTTCAGTTTTTTCATTTTTTGAAATAAAGGGTCTGCCGCTTTCTTTCTTTTTTTTCTCCATTTCAATGGCCATATGTTTTTGAACCAGTTTAGCCGGGATTGATTTTTTATCAATGCGCAGAGAAAAGGCAAAATAGGTGCCGAATATAAAAGAAGCTGATTGAAAGTCTGGTTTATAGGGGGTTTCAAGGGGAGTCCATCCGGCTGATATTTCATCGTATTCGTTTTCAATTTCAGGGATGGCGTTTTCAATCAATCCCCGGCGGACACCTTCTGCAGGACCGTCAGTAAATTCACCGTCAATATAATAACGGCTGATGGAATGGGTGGAAGATATCAATCCCATATATACTCCTTTTTTCATGTTAAACGGCTGTTAAACGCTTGTTTAAGTCTCTTACAGCCGTGTTTAATGTATAAAAAATTTTTGGCAAATTGTTATGATTATCAGATACAGATGAATCAAGAAAGTTCATCTTATATTTTTTCCAGGGTCAAAGCATCTAAACATCCTGAGTGTAATTTTTTTTATGCCGGGCATTATTATATATTGCCTTTATACGATTTTAACCAGGATTTTAAAATTGATGAACGCTCACAATTGCAGGTAAACCGTGTCCTTTCGGCAAGC
>NZ_DDYV01000312.1:0-2980 GCF_002348205.1 Desulfobacter sp. UBA2225
TTTAAAATAGCAGCATATTAAAAAACTCCCATTCGCCTCCGTATAGATTCTCAGACAATCGAAAATCCCAAAGGAGGCGATCATGGTAAAACTTCAGGCCGCAGCAAGAATTATTCAATCCCCCCAAAGCAAACCACCGGCACCAATGGGTACCCCCTGCACCGGTAGGCAGGCAGAGCTGTTTTCCGACCAGGATCTGTTTGGCGTTCAAAAAGGGGAGTTCATCAAAAAATCCCGGAACCGGGTCCTGGCCGATATTGAGGAGCTGTCCAAAAACAACCGGTGGGATGATATTTTAAGCCTTTACCATCCTGTGGAAGAGAAGCTGCCGGATCTTATCCGGGCAGGTGCGGATATCCCGGTGCGCCAGAAGATTGCCTTTGCTCTGGGACAGACCGGCGCCTTTGATGATGCCATTAAAGAACTGCTGGTGTGTGTCCGCGCCGAACCGGATAATTTTATGTCCCGGTCATCCCTGGCCTATACGGCCTATAATTCTCTGTATGCCGCAAAAAACAAAAAAATTTTTCTGGCAGGTGACGCCCGAACCCAACGTATCGCCCTTGCCCATGAACATTTTGAAAAGGCCCAGGACCTTCGCCCGGACGGCATTACCAACTTTTACAGAGAGGGGATGCTTTTTTCCCAGATTGAAAACAAGCCCGGGCCGGGCCTGGAAAAATTTGAAATCGCCTGCTTTAACTGGGAACGTATGACCGACGAAAAAAGGGCGGAACGGCAGCAGGAAAAAATAAGATTCTGGCAGAGTCTGTGTGCCTTTAAAGCCGGTCAACCCCAGAAGGCGGACCGGCTTTTAACCGAACTGGAAGCTCATAGCCGGTTCTACCCCAACCTGGATAAGCTCAGGGTCATGATTCGAAATTGAGACGATTAAACCAACGCCAAAGGAAAAAGAGCAGTCATGGAACAAAAGGCACAGAAAATAGTCACGGGTCAGAGCGGTACGGATTACACGCTTCTGCTCAAGCGCATCGGCCAGGCCCTTGTCAGGGATAATGAAAATCCAAAATGCCGGGAAGTGCTTGGGAAAAAGGCCACCTGGAACAAGCTGACTCCGGCCATGGCCCTTGAATGGGCCGGGCTTGCCCAGATTGCCGGCATGGTGGATACGGCCCTTGATATCTACACAAACCTGACCGCTAAAGATCCGGAATATGAACCGGCGTGGCAAGCCCGCATTGAGCTTCTATATATCCTTGACAGGAAAGAAGCGCTGGCATCCGCAGTCCGGCAGGCGTCAGGCATTCTTGACAAAGCACAGGTCATGTCCTGGATACGACAGGATATCACCCAGGCCTCCCAAAGTCCGGTATTTGATCCTGAAAAGGCTGCTGAACCGTTTGAACGGATGCATACCAGGCAGGCGCTGGTGGCACACTTCATGGATCTGTTTTTCAGCCGGACCGATGTGTTTGCGCGGCAGTGGGCGGACAAACAGCAGGGCACATCCGGCTATGTTCCGGTCAGGCGGATGGTCACCCCGCAGGATCTGGAAGATCATTTCAAGGGCGTCAAAACATACGGATTTTATCTGATGGACACGGATGCCATGGTCCGGTGCGCTGTCATTGATGCAGACCTGGTGCCGGACCTGCGGCAATGCACGGGCAAGGTAGCGGAAAAAGCCCGGAATGACATCCGAAAGGACCGCGCCTATATGGTATCCGCAATCACGGATGCCGCACAGGATATGGGCCTGTTTCCCGTGATCGAATTCAGCGGCGGAAAGGGCTATCACTTCTGGTTTTTCATGGAAACACCGGTCAAAGCCGCCCGGATCCGCCAGGCACTAACCGCCATATGCGATCATCTGGGCCCGGATCTTTCCTGTTTCACCCTGGAGGTATTTCCCAAGCAGGATCACCTGTCCGGCAAGGGTCTGGGTAATCTGGTCAAGCTGCCTCTTGGAATCCACCGACAGACCGGCAGGCGCTCTTTTTTCACAAAATGTTCCCAAAGGGAGATTGAGGCCCAGCTGAAATTTTTAAGGGATGTTCCCCGTTCAGATCCGGGCCGGATTCAATGTGAAACAAAGTCAGCCGGCGGCGCCTGCGTGGTTCTGCACCCGGGGATGAAGGAACTGAGCGATAAGTTTCCCGATCTTTTTGAACTGGGAAAAAAATGCCCGGCACTGGGCCGACTGTTCGCCCTTGTGCGGGAACGCCACAGCATCGGGGTCCGGGAAGAAAAAATCATGTTCCAGACCCTGGGGTTTCTGCCCCGGGGGAAACACATGCTGCACTATCTGCTTTCCTGTGATCCGGAATACAACCCCCATCTGGTGGACTATAAGCTCAGCCGTGTCAGGGGAACACCGCTGGGCTGCCGGCGGATCCATGCCCTGACCGGTTATGACAGGGACTTTTGCCGGCTTGAACCTGACAAGACCGGCTATCTGCATGCCCTGATCCATCTGGCTTCATGGGCCTCTATCTCAGACGGTAATCCCGCGAAATCCGAAAGAATTGAAAACCTTTCGGACGCGGTCATGAACATGAAAACCGCCATTATTCAACTTGAACGTTTTTTAAAATAACGGGACAGGGTAACCCATGGAAACGCTTTATGTGGTGGAACAGGGTGCATATATCCGAAAAAACGGAGAGAGCCTGGATATTGTTAAAAAGGGCCAGGTGCTGGAGTCTTTGCCCGCCAAAGGGTTGGAAAAACTGGTATTGACCGGGTATATTTCCTTAAGCGGTTCGATGATGGATTTTTTAATCAAAAACCGTGTGGAAACCGTTTTTCTGACACCCACCGGCCGGTTTCGGGCCAGGCTCATGATCGACGAACATAAGCATGTGGCACTGCGCAAAGCCCAGTATCTAAAACTGGAAGACCCTGTTTTCAAACTGGCGGTTATGAAGGTGATTGTTGCAGGCAAACTCGATAACATGGCCATGTTTTTAGCCCGTCGAGGCAGGGATTACAAGGAGGCCCGGCTGGGGTCTGCCGCAGC
>NZ_DDYV01000086.1:0-4875 GCF_002348205.1 Desulfobacter sp. UBA2225
GGAAAAAATCTATGGAGAATATGTTAAGCTGACATTTCTATTTTATATTATTCATGCACCCGGGCTTTCCATCATACACAGGGAAGCGTTGGGAGATATTCACCGCACCCTGATCACCCTGATCGGAGAACGGGGCGATTATAAAAAAGACATCGTCATTGTTGACCAGACCTTTGCCCTGCTCAAAGAGCACAAGGGACGGTATCCGGAAACCGTGCTGGAATGCATTCATAAAATCGGGGATGCCGTATACAATACCGACGAAATTGAGCTGATCAACCATTTCATTGACCGGGCCGTGGACCATGGATTTCAGTTCCCGGATATCTCAGGAACCGGAGAAGACTGGCAGATCAAATGCAATGTGGCCCATGTGAAAAATATCCGGGTATTTCTAACCCTGGTGGCGAGGCACCCGAAAAAATCCAAACGCCTGCTCTCGGCATTGATCACCTCACTGGCCGTGGGCGGCGTGTTTATCCGGGATACGGATCTGTTTCCCCGGGACATTACCACATTCTTAAATGCCGACATCGCACCGGTGTATAATCTGGTCAAACAACTGGCCCGGCTGCTTCCCACCTTTTTCAATGAGATCGGTGCAGAAGGGGAGCTTCGGGATATTTCCACCCGCCTGGATGAATTGGTTTTCCGCAGGGACCGGCTGGTCCATTTCCTGCGCAAACAATCTCACGTGGAAAGCTCATCAAGGATCGTGGACTTTATCCGGGAAGTGATGATGTTCTGGAAAACCCTGGATAAAAAACCGCTTAAACCCTATCTGCCCCCGTCCATCTATGATGAGATCCCAACCTGCGGAAAATACATTGACGGTCCCCATGCCGTGTTCCGCACCCTGGCCCGGAATAAGCTGCACACACCGGCTGATTTGCTTGGCGTCCGCAAAGCCGACATTGAGGCCATCATTGACAAGGCAGAAAACGCGACAGATCTGGACAGGGAACGGGTTAAACTGATGATCCGGTTCCACGCCCTGCTCAATGAAAAATACGGCATTGAAAACCTGGATCTTGCAAGCTATGTCAATTCCCATATATCCCAGGGCCTGCCAGACCCCAAGAGCATCCTCCATGCCCTTGAAGAGACCGATCTGGAAAGCAGGATCGGGGGACTTTTGTCCTATATGGCGGAGCTGAAAAACATTATTTTGTCCAAGGAAAAATTTACCGTAAACGAATCCATTTACCACAAGCGGCACATTGCCGTTGACATCCCGTCCATGTACGGGTCATACAGTGAAGCCAAATTTGATGCCCTGGGCATGACTTTAAGACTTGAAAGCATTATCAATGTACTGTTTGAGAATCTGATCAACAGCATTGACCTGCGATTGATCACCAAACCCACCTTTGTGAAGATCTTTGCCGTTCTTAAGCTTTTCCGCCAGGCCCTGGCCCTGGACGGCATTGTATCCAACAAGCTGGATACCCAGCTGGAATTCTTAAAATACGCCATTAATATCACCACCTGCTCATTTACCCAGTACCTGGACATTTTCAAGGGATTTACCAGGGCGGTTGCCGATGCGGTAAACGATCACTTCAACAACCTGCACTCCCTGAACCTGAGCAACCTGGACAACCGTATCGGCCGGGAAAATATACTTGAAAAATACCAGCCGGAAGGATTCGGTTCAGCGGCCAATATGCCCAACACACCGACCGCCGTCAAAATGGCAAAAAAACTGGACCAGCGGGTGGCGGATATTTTTTTCCGGGACAGAATTGCCACATCCCTTGGGCTCCAGCAGCTGGATGTATTTTTAAACCGGATTTTAAATACCCTGTTCCGCCAATCCGAACGGCTGACCCAGAAAGAACTGTCAACCCTTCTCAACTACGACCCAAAGGCAGCGATCTGCTCCATTGACGCCGGGGAACTGTTCAGCAACAATATCATCTATCTGGGCAATAAGGGGTTGAACCTGATCAAACTTAAGCGCCTGGGGATTAAAGTGCCCAACGGGTTCATCATCACCACCGAGGTGTTCAAATGTCTGGATCTCATTGACAACTACATTCCGGCATCGAAGAATTTCCAGCAGCTGGTGGCCCATATGCTTGGTCAGCTTGAAACGACCGAGGGTAAAAAATTCGGGAACCCGGAAAATCCTTTGCTGCTCTCTGTCCGGTCGGGCTCGTCCATTTCACAGCCCGGGATGCTGGATTCATTTTTAAACGTAGGCATTAATGAACAAATTGCCGAAAGTCTGGCGGAAAAATCGGGAAACCCCTGGTTTGCATGGGACTCCTACCGCAGATTTATCCAGGCCTATGGCATGGTTTACGGCATCCAGAGAGACCGGTTTGACGACATCATCAAAAACCATAAGGAAAAGGCCGACATCCCCTTCAAACGGTACTTTACAGGAGAGCAGATGCGCGACGTGGCCATGGCGTACAAGCAGCTTTTGCTGGACCAGGGCATCAAATTAGTGGAATCTCCCATGGACCAGTTATTTTTGTCAATTAAAAAGGTATTTGCGTCCTGGAACTCCAAACGGGCCAAAAGTTACCGCAACATCATGGGGATCTCCGATGACTGGGGTACGGCGGCAACGCTCCAGACCATGGTATTCGGCAACTGGTCCAGGGAATCCGGGTCCGGGGTGGTGTTCACCCACAGTCCCAAACTCCCCGGAGACGCGATCCGCCTGTGGGGGGATTTTACCATTGGCAACCAGGGGGAAGATGTGGTATCGGGTTTAGTGAAAACCCTGCCCATATCCGAACTTCAAAGGGAGATGGAAGGCAGGGACGAAAAAATCAGTTTAGAGGAGCGGTTTCCTCTGGTTTATAAAAAATTGAAAGCCATTGTCCTGCAGTTAATTTACGAGGAAGGGTGGAATCCCCAGGAGATGGAATTTGCCTTTCAGGGACAAAAGGCTGAAGATGTGTTTATTCTCCAGGCCAGGGACCTGTCTTTACGGGATAGAAAAAAAATCAAACGGTTTGATGCTGCGCCGGACAAGCTTGAAAAAATCCAATTAGGCCAGGGAATCGGTGTGTCCGGAGGTGCCATGAGCGGCAGAATCGTATTTTCCCTCGAAGAGATCGACGGCTTCAGACGGCAGGATCCCGACAGCAGCCTCATTTTGATTCGCAATGACACCGTGCCCGACGATATCCTGGAGATTGATGCGGCAGACGGCATTTTAACCGCCAGAGGGGGGCTGACTTCCCACGCTGCCGTGGTGGCATACAATCTTGACAAAACCTGTGTGGTGGGGTGTAAAAATCTGGTCTGCAACGAAGAGACGGGCTTTTGTGAGCTCAATGGTGTAAAAATGAATACAGGGGATTTCATCAGTCTGGACGGCCATAAAGGCATCGTCTACCAGGGACAGATGAAAATCAGCAACCATTTAACCTCAATCTAATAAAAGGCAGGAAATATGAGCACAGAGAGATCAAAGATCCTGGGCATTAACGGACTTGGAAGAATTGGAAAGCTGACGTTATGGCACCATGCCGGCAGAAAATTTTTCAATGAAATCGTCATCAATGTGGGCAGAGAGGTCGGCACCGGCATGGATGATCTCATCCATTACATTGAACGAGATTCCACATACGGCCGCCTGGAGGCATTTATACACGGCTTTAGGGGAGAACCCGTTATCACGGATGTGGATCCCGGTTCCGGCACGTTTATGGTGAATGGGGTAAAAGTAAAAATCCTTTCCACAGACCGCAATCCAAAAGATATCGCATGGGCGCAGAATAATGTGGAGCTGGTGGTGGATACCACGGGCCAGTTTCTTGATCCCAATCTCGAATCAGATGCGCCAAAAGGATCCATCCGCGGACACCTGGAGGCAGGGGCCAGGAAAGTCATTGCCTCGGCACCCTTTAAACTCAAACAAGGTGCCGTGATTCCCGATGATGCCGTCACCACGGTCATGGGCATCAACGATAAAGATTTTAACCCTGTGCGCCACTGTCTGATTTCCAATGCATCCTGCACCACCACCTGTCTTGCCCACATGATCAAGCCATTGCTGGATGCGTTTGGCGTGGATCGTTTGCTGTCCGCATCCATGGCCACGGTTCATGCGGCCACTGGCTCACAGCAAGTACTGGACCGTCTGCCCCAAACCGGAAAAACCGACCTGAGAAAAAATCGCTCCATCATGAATAACATCATTTTAACCACCACAGGTGCGGCCAAGGCGTTGCAGCAGGTTATCCCGGAAATGGCCAATATCGGTTTCATTGCCGAGTCCGTGCGTATCCCCACCGCCACCGGATCTTTGATCATTCTGGTCATCAACCTGCAGGAAGAACTGGACAAGCCGCCGGTCAGAAGGGACATGATCAACCAGATCTATCAAGACACGGCCGAAAAACAGTCCGACGGTTATCTGATCTTTACGGAGAAACAGAACGTCTCCTCGGATATCATTGGTACCCCCAGGGCCGCGGCAGTCATCGAGGGTCATGAAACCCATACCCGCACGGCTTGTCTTTCCATTAATCCCAAGCACATGCAGGGCATTGACAAAGAGGTGCTGGAAAATATCAAGGATCGTGTCTGCGCCATCCAGGTCACCCAGGCAGTCATTTATGGATGGTACGACAATGAAATGGCGTCCTATGTAAACATGCTGGGGGACAGAACCGTGACCGTTGCCGAGTCCATGGAATAACAGCCGTGGGCCGGCCCGGCCTGTGAAAAACAATTTAACCACGGAAAGCACAGAATTCACAGAATTCTATCTTCCGTGCCTTCTGTGATTTCCGTGGTTAAAAAAATAAAGGGCATCCTAAAGGCTACGGGTGAGTATTAAATTATACTGGAATAGAGCTAATTATGAAACACCTGTTGATAACGCTCACGAGGTTGTTCTACCAGAGT
>NZ_DDYV01000269.1:0-33975 GCF_002348205.1 Desulfobacter sp. UBA2225
ACGAGCTTGACTATATCGGCATTGAGGATCAGATGGGACAGGACAGCGTCACCGTGGTGGAATGGCCGGATCTTCTCATTGAAACCGGCTTTGAATTTGATCTTCACATCCATTTTGAATTTGATGCCGACTTTAATAGAAAAATAACCTTTTCTCCATCTGGACAAGCCGGAATAAATCTGCTAAGCAATCTATCCCTGTAATAAATATATTAATAAAAGCTAAAATTTTGGGAGACACAATGGCTTTACGGGTGCAAAAATTTGGCGGCACATCTGTGGCAGATCTCGAAAGGATCTCCACGGTGGCCGACCGGGTACAAAAGGCCCATGAAAACGGAGACCGAATGGTGGTGGTGCTTTCGGCAATGGCTGGTGTGACAAACAATCTGATCAACCTTGCCAGGCAGGCATCCGAAAACCCTGATGAAAGGGAACTGGATGTGCTGCTGGCAACCGGAGAACAGACTACGGCGGCCTTAATGGCCATGATGCTCAAATCAAGAGGGCTTAAAGCCAAATCTTTCTTAGGTTTCCAGGCCGGCATCCAGACCAACCATATGTCAGGCAAAGCCAGAATCCGGGAGATCGACAGCCAGAACCTGCGTGGGGCACTGGATGAGGGGAATATTGTCGTGGTGGCAGGATTCCAGGGTGCGGACGACCACGGGGATATCACCACTCTGGGCCGGGGCGGATCCGACACCTCGGCCGTTGCCATTGCCGCATCACTCAAAGCCGATGTCTGTGAGATCTTCACTGACGTGGACGGGGTGTACACAACCGATCCAAGGATATGCCCGCAAGCCAGGAAAATCAACAGAATTTCCTATGATGAAATGCTTGAAATGGCCATTCTGGGAGCAAAGGTTCTCCAGATCAGGTCTGTGGAATTTGCAAAAAAATACAATGTGCCCGTGCATGTCCGGTCATCATTCAATGAGGAGGAAGGAACCATGGTTGTCAACGAAAGCGCGGATATGGAAAGCCCGGTGGTGTCAGGCATCACCTGCGACATGAATGAAGCAAGAATCACGTTCAAACGCGTCCCGGACCAACCCGGCATCTCCGCCAAGGTTTTCGGGGCCCTTGCCGAAGCCGGGATCTCCGTGGATATGATCATCCAGAACTCCCGCAACGGAGGCGAAACAGACACCGGCGGCGAAACAGACCTGACCTTTACCGTAACCAAGGATGATTTTAACCGGGCAATGAAAATTTCCGAAAAATTGGCGAATCAGATCAATGCCGGCGAAATAAGAACCGCCACCGATATTGCCAAAATATCAGTCATCGGCCTGGGGATGAAAAGTCATTCCGGCGTGGCTGCGGTGATGTTCAAGGCCCTGGCCGAAGAAAACATCAACATCCGTATGATTTCAACCTCTGAAATCCGTATTTCATGCGTTATTCAGGCCAAATATGCGGAACTGGCCGTCAGAAGCCTGCATGCCGCCTTTGGTCTGGACAAGGAACAATAATTTAAAACGGGTTTTTTCGCTGGTTTTTAATGCCGGTCTGTCAGGTGGCCCTACGCAGCAGGGCCGCCTGACAGACCGGCTTCAATTTCCAGGGCCACCCGTTCAGCGGCCCGGGCCGGGTCGTGGGCATCCCGGATGGGCCGACCAATGACGATATAATCAGAACCCGCCTGCACAGCCTTAGCCGGGGTGACAACCCGTCTCTGGTCATCCC
The DNA here is from genome assembly GCF_002348205.1 of Desulfobacter sp. UBA2225. Classification (NCBI taxonomy): domain Bacteria; kingdom Pseudomonadati; phylum Thermodesulfobacteriota; class Desulfobacteria; order Desulfobacterales; family Desulfobacteraceae; genus Desulfobacter; species Desulfobacter sp. UBA2225. The sequence goes on from NZ_DDYV01000269.1 coordinate 1,695, forward strand.
CGGGTGTCAGGCACCATTGGGGCCGAATCCCCGGCGTAACAGCCAGGCACCCTTTGCCCAGTTGTGCTTTCAACATAGCGGTTTCCTGCCCTGAGCACACCACACCGGCACATCCGGCCTCCATGGCCATACGGGCCCGCAGCAGCACCAGCTTTTCCGGCGCATTAACATATTCATCCTTAAACCCCTGGGCACGAACCGTATCTGCGTCATTGTCCGTAAGCAGGGTCACGGCAAGCACTTTGGTTTTTCCGGCATTTTGAACGGCAGACTCAAGCATTTTTTGTGAGCAAGCCCCGTGGACTGTCACCAGATCCACCCCGAGATCCGCCACCCGGGCCATGGCCCGACCAACCGTAGCGGAGATATCATGCAGCTTCAAATCCAGGAAAATCCCTGCACTGGACATCTTTCTGACCATCCCTATCACAGCCGGACCCTGGCGGATAAACAGTTCAAGGCCTATTTTAAACATGCCCACCCGGTCGTCAAGCTGCCGGATATGAAACTGGGCCGCCTCCATGGAAGGAAAATCCAGAGGAAAAATAATGTATTCTTTTGCTGTTGTCTGCATAATCGCCCTTTGCGATCTTAGGGGTTGAAACATAATAAAAAAAATTATTCGGATCTTACCACAAAAGGCGTTTTTTTGCTTTAAAAAAATACGAGCAAAAGCGGTGTACCCCATAGTTAGTGTCTGCCTGGCAATAAGAATTTTTGTTGATTCGTTCGCTGTTTTTATGGTAACAAGTCAGTTGTCCTTGTCATTTTCCGAATGTCAATTTTTATAAGATTTTTATAAGATGTAGATGTAACGTAATATTAACAACTATTAATTCCGGTCCCATTTAAATTTAACGGAAAGGGAACTCAATGTTAAAAAACTTATATCTTGATTCCCTGGAAACCTCCGGAAGATATCTTCGAATCATTCTCAAAGAGATCGCCGAGCTTAAACTTCCGTATACGCCAATTGTTTATGCGGTCTGGTATGAGTATGTTTCGGGCCAGAATCCCAAACTGAGCAAGAATATTCAGGCAATCCGTAAAAAAAAGGAACTTATAGACTATCAAACGGTCCTTGAATGGTTCAGAGAGCACGTTTCCGACAGGCAAGTGTTTATCACCGAAGAACAAACCAGAAAAGCGGGAAACCTTCTTGAGGGAATCACCTCACGCCTCACCGAGGGTGGAAACCTTATGGAGCGGCAGGGAGACCGGCTCAAAGCACATATCGAGAAGCTGGACAGTGCCTCAAACCAACCGGATATCAAAAACATTTGCCGGGACATTGTTTTGGAAACGCATCGGATCATTGACCGCAATACCGAGCTTAAAAACGATATTCACAGCACCGTCACTGAACTTCATGCGCTAAAGCTGGAACTTGAAAACCTGAGAAAAGCGGTAAAAACTGATCTGCTCACAGGACTTCTTAACCGCCGTGGTTTTGACGATGCCATTGAGAAACACATGGAGGATGCCCAGGAAGAGACCGCACCCTTAAGCCTGATCATTGCAGACATCGACCGGTTTAAACGAATAAATGACAACTATGGCCATCTTACCGGAGATAATGTACTCAAACTGATATCCAAACTTATACAGAGACACATCAAAGGCAGAGATATTGCCTGCAGGTTCGGCGGCGAAGAATTTATCATGGCCTTGCCCGAAACCAAAAGGGACGGCGGTTTTGCCCTGGCCGAACAAATCCGTACCAGCCTTGAAAAAGTGAGATGGCAGTCCAAAAGCTCAGGCAAGGATATCGGGACGATCACCATCTCTTTAGGCGTGGCCCAGCTCATTCCCGGCGAAGACTTAAACGCCCTTATTGCACGGGCAGACAAGGCCCTTTATGCCGCCAAGAAAAATGGCCGAAACCGCACGGGCACGCACAATGGCAAAGAGGTGATTCTTCCTTGAAAAAAAACAGGTACACCCTGACCATGCTGGTTGAAAATGAACCCGGGGTGACGGCCAGAATAACGGGGCTTTTTGCCGGCAGGGGGTATAACATTGAAACCATCTGCGGTGCACCCACGGCAAATCCCAAAATGTCCAGGATCACCATCACCACCCACACACGCCCGGAAATTTTAGAGCAGTGCATGAAACAGATCAAGGGGCTGATAAACGTCATCAAGCTCAGAGACATGACCGGCCAAAAGGCGGTAAAAAGGGAAATGGCCCTGATCTGTGTCAAGGCCCTGCCTGAAAACCAGGATGATATTAAAGCCCTGATTCAGGAATTCAACGGCACCATGATCGATGAAGGCAATCAGCACTTTATTTTCGAAGTATGCGGCAACGAGGATACCATTGACATTCTTCTTGAAAAGCTGTCACCTTTCGGCATCAAAAAACTTGCCCGGTCCGGTGTGCTATCTCTTTACCGGGAACCCTGATTCAAAGTTAGATTAAGATTGAATCCTTCCGACAATTAATGATAATTAAGGCTATTTTAACGGCAATCAGTATCTGTATTTTTATCTAATGAACCATATACAAAACCATCACATTCCCGCAGGCCGCTTCAGGGTGGGGAGAAAATCTCCTCAAATATTTCAGGCCTGCCTTGGCACCTGCCTGGGCCTGGCGCTCTATGATCAAGAGCGGAAAGCCGGAGGGCTGATCCATATCCTTCTACCCTCCCCGCTGGGAAATGCGGGCTTCAAAGCGGACACCCCCGGAAAATATGCCTCCACGGGCATTCCCATGTTGATCAACGAACTTACACGCATGGGATGCACCACAAAGGCCCTGAAGGCCACCATTGCAGGCGGGGCTCTGGTCGGGCCTGTTTCCCGCATAGACCTGGGCCTGGACATCGGGGGCCGCTCTGCAGAGATTGCCCGCCGTATATTAAAGGAACAAGGCATTGAAACTCTAAGGTCTGAGACCGGCGGTTTTTTTGCGTGTACCCTTGAACTGGACATGATGACCGGCAAAACAAAAATTGCGCCGGTCTGGCAAACAGCCATTGCACCGGGCGCCATTGCACCGGTTTCGGGTCCTGAAGCCATCCTGGAGACCATTGACAATCTCCAACCGATCCCCCAGACCGCATTAAAAATTTTAAGGATGTTCAATCAGGATGCCCACAGCATTGATGATATTACCCGGGAGCTATCCCAGGACCAGGTACTGTCCGCACGGACATTACAAATGTGCAACTCCGTCCTTTTTGCGGGCATCATAAAAATTGACACGCTCAAGGATGCAGTGATGATCCTTGGCGAGGAAAGGCTGGTTAAAAGTGTAATAACAACAGCCATTGAGAGCTATTTTGGACAGGTCGGCCCATCAGGCTATTCCCTATGCAAGGGAGGACTTTTTTTCCATGCCCTGGGTGTGGCTTGCCTTGCAGAACGGCTGGCAAGGCAGAGCGGTTTAGCTCATCCCTCTCAGGCGTATATGGCAGGACTGCTGCACGATATCGGCAAGGTTGTTCTGGACCAGCATATATCAGCGCATTTACCGTTTTTTTTTCGTACCCTGGGGGATGAAAAGCAAAGTATCATCCACGCTGAAGAAAAAGTTCTGAACTTCAACCACTGTCGGGCAGGCGTGATCCTGGCGGAAAAATGGGGCTTTTCAGACGCACTGACCGAAGCCATCCGCTGTCACCATACCCCTGAAGAGACAGGAGGCCACTCACATCTGGTGGAAATTATTTACCTGGCGGATCAAATTATGGAAAAATTTTTCACATTTTTTGATATTGATAAACCAGATGCCCTGCACCTGGAAGCTATCATAAAAAAATTGGATCTGGACGGTGCATCCCTGGTCCGGTGCATCGACGATCTGCCCTTGGATATACTGACACAGGATCTGACGGATGAAACAAGCAATACCTGATAAGCATTTACAATTAAAATCCCTGCCCGGTGTAGATCATATTCTTGCCCTTGCCCAAACAGATGACAGATTTGCACGGATACCGCGCAGCCTCGTGCTTGAATCTGTACGAAGAGCCATTGACAATACCCGCACAAAAATACGTGAAGGCAGCCCTGTCACAATCAATGATGAAGCTATAATAAAGCAGGCAGCCCTGCTCGCTGCCCAGAAAATGAAAAACCGGCTAACCCCTTTGATCAACGCCACAGGCGTGGTCCTGCACACCAATCTCGGCAGGGCATTGCTCTGCCGGGATGCCTTAGATAATATCATGGCGGTCGCATCCGCTTATTCCAATCTTGAGCTCAATCTTGTAACAGGCAAACGTGGCATCCGTTACGCGGCAATTGAAGAGCTGATCTGCGAATTGACCGGGGCCCAAGCAGCCATGGCCGTAAATAATAATGCCGGTGCCGTACTGCTGGCCTTAAATACCCTTGCCCAAGGACGCCAGGTTATTGTTTCCAGAGGAGAGCTTGTGGAGATCGGCGGCTCCTTCAGAGTGCCGGACGTAATGATAAAAAGCGGGTGTATTTTAAAGGAAGTGGGGACCACCAACCGTACCCACCCCCATGATTACACCAATGCCATTACCGCAGATACAGGACTTTTACTCAAGGTCCATACCTCCAATTATAAAATTGAAGGATTCACCACAGCGGTTTCTCTCAAGGAACTGGTGGACATTGGAAAGGCTCATGGAATTCCGGTAATGGAAGACTTGGGCTCAGGTACGCTGATTGATTTGAGCGCATTCGGGCTGCCTTCCGAACCCCCGGTTTTTGAACAGGTGGCCTCGGGTGCTGACGTGGTCACCTTCAGCGGAGACAAGCTCTTAGGCGGTCCCCAGGCCGGTATTCTTGTCGGCGCAAAACAATGCATGGACCAGATCAAGGCCAACCCGCTGACCCGGGCCCTGCGTATTGACAAAATGACTCTGGCCGGTTTGGAAGCAACTCTCAAGCTTTACCGGGACACCCTGGTGGCGGTTGAAGAAATTCCCACCCTAAGAATGCTGACCTTGTCCTACGAACAAATTTGCCGGGATGCAGAGGCTCTGTTCTCGCTGGTTACAGACGCGGTGGGGAACCAGGCAGAACTTGCCCTGGCAGATATGACCTCCAGGCCGGGCGGAGGGTCCTATCCCGGACTGACCCTGCCCACCCGATGCCTGACCATCCGCCCCAAAACCATGTCCGTAACAGCTTTGGACAGAAAACTGCGGGCCTTTGATCCGCCCGTCATGGGGCGTATTGAGAACGATCGGTTCATCATTGACCCCAGAACACTTCAACCCGGACAGGAGAAGATTCTTGCCAACATTTTAAAAAAACTGATAGATTAATTATTTATGATGCTAAAATTCATTGCAAAAGAACTTCAATTTTTAAAAACAACCGGGGATGCCCCTGAGCTTACCCCCCCCGAAATTTACTATTCAGACCTGATTATGCAGCCATCAAAGGAATTCGCAATTTTTTCCCGGCGTATAGCCGATACCTGCGCATCCCAAAAAACATTTATCACGGCGGCCATACAGATTGATCCGGCAGCGCCGGAAAAGACGATTGACACTGCCAATGATATATTTGACGCCTGCTTTCATTCGGTGCTGGATGAAGACAGAGGCATCTGGGAATGCCTGGACCCGTTCACTGCCATCTTTGCGTTCTGGGGTTATCAAGCACCTACCCAAGGGAAAAAACTGCTTGACCTGCTCAATGAAAAAATTTCCCAGGCCGTGAATGCCAAACTGATCATGGGAACAATTGCCTTCCCCTTTCATGATTTTCCGGTTGAAGAGATGGCAGGATGCGCGCTCAAAGCCCTGGACCATGCAGCTTTTTTTGGCCCGGGCCATGCTGTTGAATTTGACGGCCTGTCCCTGAATATCAGTGGAGACCGGCTGTTCCAGCTCAATAACATTGACGCAGCCATTACTGAATACGAAAAAGGGCTTTCCATTTCTCCGACTGATTTCAACCTGCTCAACAGCCTGGGCGTTGCCTTTGGGGTGGACGCCTGCCTGGACAAAGCCATGGAATTTTTTGAAAAAGCCAGAAAAATCAATCCCGAAGAGGTGATGGTCATCCACAATATCGGCCTGATCCACCGGATCAACGGTAAAAACGATTCGGCCCTGGCATATCTTAAAAAAGCCCATGGGATTGACCCGGATCTATTTGAAATTGAGTTGCTGTTGGGCCATCTTTTATTCAAGGAAAAAAAATTCGACCCCGCCATTAAACACCTGGATGCCGCTATCCGGCTGAAACCCGAGTCAGGCACAGCGTTTACAATCAAAGGCAAGATCCTTCTGGAAAGGCAAAATGCCGCCGGTGCAGCAGCCCAATTCAACCAGGCCGTCAAACTCAATCCCAATGATCCCGAAGCATTGTCCGGATATGCCAGGGCCATGGCGTTACAGAAAAGAAATCTGCCCATAGCCCTTAGCTTTGCAAAAAAGAGTCTGGCTCTGGACCCTGGGAATAAACAATACAGACAATATCTTGAAGAAATTCAAAATCTCTACGGCCGGATTGCAGAAAAAAATCAAGACCGTTCCATCAAATCAGCCTGATACCGCTGCGTAAAAGGAACCTAAAACAAGAGGAAACAAATGAAAGCGCTGATCCGAAAAACTGTTCAGGATGCTATTGAAACCAAGCAAAAATTCTTTGCAACGCATGAGGATCTCATTGAAACCTGTGCCCGGCAAATGGCAGAGACCCTTGAAGCCGGGGGAAAACTGCTGCTTTTCGGCAATGGTGGCTCTGCGGCAGACTGCCAGCACATTGCTGCAGAATTTGTCAACCGGTTTCAGATGGAACGTAAACCATTACCCGCCATTGCCCTGACCTGCGACACCTCAATTATCACCAGTATCGGCAACGACTACTCCTTTGATGAAATTTTTTCAAAACAGGTCCAGGCCCTGGGACACAAAAAGGACATAGCCATTGGAATTTCAACCTCGGGCAACTCTGCCAATGTGATCCGGGCGGCAGCCGTGGCAAAGGATCAGGGACTGACCTTGGTGGGATTTTCCGGGGCCGGCGGAAAGCTCAAGGAAATCAGCGATATTGCCTTTTGTGTGGACAGTCGCGTAACAGCGCGTATCCAGGAGGTCCATATCACCCTGGGTCATATTCTTTGCGACCTTGTCGAAAGGATGCTGTTCCATGACCAATAAAAACATCCCCAATAAGAAAGGGGATGGGCAGCCCCCCCTGTATTGCTCAAAACCGGATCACGCAAAGCTGGATTACTCAAAACTTTCCACCTATTCGATTAAAAACAGGAAAAGCCTGGTATCCCGGGATGATTTTGCAGCCCCCTGGACAAAGGGCGCAGGCCTTGGGACTTTTTTTGACCGGCTGCCCGCCATTCTTGCGGGCAAAGATATCCGGAATGTGATTGATGCCATTGCAGGAGCCGCTCAAAAGAATCGCCACGTCTGCTTTGGCATGGGCGGCCATGTGGTCAAAACCGGCATGGCACCCATCCTGATTGATCTCATGGAAAAAGGCGTAATCACCCATCTGGCCATGAACGGATCATGTATCATTCATGATTTTGAGGTGGCATTCACCGGCCGCACCAGTGAAGATGTAGCCGAAAGTCTGGCCTCTGGCAGCTTCGGCATGGCCAAAGAGACCTCGGAACTGCTCAACCAGGCCATTGCCATGGCCCATGAACAAAAAACAGGACTGGGACGGGCCGTGGGTCGGCTTATCGAGGATCTGAACCTGCCCTTTAAGGAGTCAAGCCTGACCGCTGCCGGCACACGCCTGGATTTGCCCGTAACTGTCCATGTGGCCATTGGTACGGACATTATTCACATGCACCCGGGCTTTGACGGCGCTGCCTGCGGTGCGGCAACCCTTCATGATTTTAAGACCCTGGCATCAACCATAGCAGACCTTGAAAACGGTGTATTCATCAATGCGGGGTCAGCTGTTATTCTTCCTGAAGTATTTTTGAAAGCCCTGACCCTGGTCAGAAACCTGGGCCATCAGGTGAATGATTTCACCACGGTAAATCTGGATTTTATCCGGCATTACCGACCCATGACCAATGTGGTCAACCGCCCCACCCAGGGCCGGGGCAAAGGGTATGCCATTGTCGGGCATCACGAAATACTGATTCCCCTGATCGCTGCAGGCGTGATTGAGGCCCTTTAGACAAAAACAGAATTCAGCCGATTTCCATCAAAAAAAATCGATTTATTCTTGTATAAACAAGCGGTAAACGATATAAATTTCATAGTCAAAAAATTCATGTCCGGCACTGATTAGCGGCATTATTAAACAACATTTTATCAATTTTGACACTGCCAGTATCAGCACCAACCAAATAATAGTCAATATAGATGATATGACGGTTACGATGACTAAATAATTCGTCAAATATGAATTACCACCCCATTGAAAACACTGTTGGATGAGCACTCCAGAAGAACTGACCCGATCCATATTGAAAACCCACGAACAGGATTTGCTGTCCGTGGTGCGCAAAATTCATCAAACACCGGAACTTTCAGAAAAAGAGACCCGGGCATGTGCCTGGCAGACAGATCTGCTGAAAACCTGGGGGTTTTCTGTGGAAACGGGCTATAAAGGCCTTGCCACGGCCTTTAATGCAACAGCAGGCCAAAACGGACCCCATATCTGCTTTATGGCTGAATACGATGCCCTGCCCGGCATGGGTCACGGGTGCGGTCATAACCTGATTGCCGGTGTGGCATTAGGGGCGGGCGTGGTGGTTAAAAATCTTTTGGCCCACCATCATTCACCCGGCAGGGTTACGGTAATGGGCACCCCTGCCGAAGAGCAGCGGGGCGCCAAGATTGATCTGATCAAGGCCGGTGCCCTGAAAGATGTGGACCTGGTGCTCATGGCACACCCCTCGGATGATGCCACATCTCCTTATGCCGGAGAGTCCGGCATAAGACAATTCATGGTCTCGTACACGGGGAAAACCGCACATGCAGCGGATTGTCCGGAAAAAGGGATCAACGCCCTGGACGCGCTGCGGCTTTTGTTCAACGGTGTGGACGCCTGGCGCCAGCAGCTCACTGAGACCAGTCGGGTTCATGGGGTGATCCGGGACGGAGGCCAGGCTCCCAACATTATCCCGGATTTTGCCCGGGCCGAGTTCTATTTACGTGATTTTGATCTTAATTTTCTTGATCAGATGCAAGTCCGGTTTGAAAATATTGCCAAAGGCGCGGCACTTATGACCGATACAACGCTGAAATTTTCCGCAATCCCCAACCCTTATAAACCCGGTATTCCCAATGATCCGCTCAATCAGGCCTTTTTCTCTCTTGCCCGGGATGCAGGCATGCACCCCAAATGGTCGGAACCGTCCCGTGCCTCCTCGGATTTCGGAGATGTCACCTATGAAGTACCTGCCATGCACGCCTATTTTAATATTACCCAAGATGATCCGGGTATTATTATTCACTCCAGGGAATTTTCCCAGGCTGCAGCAACGGACTTTGCCTTTTCACAGATGAAAAAAATTGCCCGGATTCTTGCCCAGATTGCCTGGCAGTTCTTAACTGAACAAGATTTCAGGCACAAAGTTAAGGAAGCCTTCCACTTTGACAAAAAGAGAGCACTCCCGCCCTGACACTTCCAAGCTATCATAAACCATCCGGCAGCAATGCAAATTATTGAATCATGCCCTTGAAAAACAAGCCCTATAGCCTTATATTGTTACGCTATTTCTAATTATAAACTAATAAAAAGGGGCGGAAGAATGCCGATTTATGAATATACCTGCAACGCTTGCGGTAAAAACTTTGAAACCCTGGTAATGGGCAGTGATATACCGACATGCCCGGCATGCAGCAGTGAAGACCTGGCACGACTGATGTCAAAATGCGGATTTGTCTCCAAATCAACAGGCCCCGGCGGCCAGATTCAGACAACAAAATCAGCGGGCAGTTCCGCCTGTGCCGGCTGCTCCTCAACAAATTGCAGTTCCTGCAGTTCCAGCGCAACGATCGGATGAACATGAAATCAACTATCTGTATCGGCACCCGGGGAAGCACGTTAGCCCTGTGGCAGGCCAACCATGTAAAAAACAGCATTGAAAAAAATTTTCCGGACACCCGTATTGATATAAAAATTATCAAAACCACGGGCGACCGGATAACGGACCGTCCCCTTTCCATGGTGGGAGGCAAAGGCCTTTTTGTCAAAGAGATCGAAGCGGCACTTTTAGACGGCAGTATTGATCTGGCCGTTCACTCCATGAAGGATATGCCGGGTGAACTGCCCCAAGGACTGGTGATCGGGGCCATACCGGAACGAGCCAATCCCTTTGATGTACTCATATCTGCCCAGGGAGCACTTTTCAAAGATTATCCCCAAGGTGCGGTTATCGGCACATCCAGCCTTCGCAGAGGCTCCCAGCTTAAACACCTGCGCCCGGATATTGAAATCAAATCCATCCGGGGCAATCTGGATACCCGGCTTAAAAAAGTCAAATCCGGTGAATATGCGGCCATTGTTCTGGCGGCTGCCGGGCTTGAACGGTTGGGCCAGGGCAGCGAGATCACCGAGTACCTTGCAGAAACCGACATGGTTCCGGCGGTTGGCCAGGGCGCGCTTTGCATTGAAACCCGGGAGAATGATCCGGACATGGCAGAAATTTTATCGACCCTTGACCATGATCCCACGCGGATCTGTGTGACCGGGGAACGGGCATTTCTCAAAGCGATTGAGGGCAGCTGCCATATCCCAGTGGCCTGTTTCGGCAAGATCCTGGACAATCGGGTCATGCTTACCGCGGTGGTGGCATCGGAAGACGGCGAATCCTTAATTAAAGAAACCATTGAATCAACCCCTGAACAGGTGGCCGAAAAAGGCCGGGAACTGGCAAAACTTGTTCTTGAGAAAGGCGGACAACGCATATTGGAGGCACTTAATATCCCATGACACAGACCAGGGGCAAGGTTTATTTGATTGGTGCAGGCCCGGGAGACCCAGGGCTTATCACCGTAAAGGCAAAAGAGTGCATTCAATCTGCGGATGTGGTGGTTTATGATTACCTGGCATCTCCCGTTCTGCTTGATTATGCGAAAAAAGAGGCTGAAATTATCTACGTGGGCAAAAAGGGAGGGGATCACACCCTGACCCAGGAGAAAATCAACCTGCTTCTGGTGGAGAAGGCCAGAGAAGGCAAAAGCGTGGCCCGCCTCAAGGGCGGGGATCCCTTTGTTTTCGGCCGCGGCGGGGAAGAGGCCCAGGAGTTGCTGTCCTATGGCATCAGCTACGAGGTGATTCCCGGTGTCACGTCCGCAGTGGCGGCCCCGGCCTATGCCGGGATTCCTGTGACCCACAGGGACCATACCTCCTTTGTCTCCTTTATAACCGGTCACGAACGGCCCGATAAAAAAGAGTCCCGGATGCAGTGGGACATATTTGCAAAATCCGACGCCACCCTGGTCTTTCTGATGGGGGTCAAAAATTTATCTAATATCGTAACAAAACTGATGGAACACGGCAAACCGTCTGACACCCCTGTAGCCCTGGTACGCTGGGGAACCACCACGCGCCAGCAGACCGTAACCGGCACCCTTGACACTATCGTTGATGCGGTTGAAAAAGCAGGGTTGAAATCCCCCGCCATCATTGTTGTGGGGCATGTGGTCTCGTTACGGGACGAACTGGCCTGGTTCGACAAAAAACCTTTGTTCGGAAAAAAAATTGTGATTACCCGGGCCCGGGCCCAGGCCTCCGGCCTTGTAGCCGAGCTTAACCGCCTTGGTGCCCAATGCATCGAGATCCCCACCATTAAAATCGCACCACCTGAAGATAAAAATCCGTTGGAAGCAGCCATTGATCACCTGGACCGGTATGACTGGCTGGTGCTGACCTCGGTGAATGGCGTAAAATTCTTCTTTGACACCCTTTTTGAAAAGGGAAAGGATGTCCGTGCCCTGGGGCATCTTAAATTTGCCTGCATCGGCCCTGTGACCAAAGAACGCCTGGCGGACTATGGCATTATTTCCGATATTCTCCCCGAAACATATCAGGCGGAATCTGTTGTGGATGCGTTTTCAGGCCTTGATATGACCGGCAAAAAGGTATTGCTGCCCCGGGCCAAAAAGGCGCGCACCATCCTGCCCGAACAACTGACACGCATGGGCGCCCTGGTGGATGAGGTAACCGCATATGAGACCCGGCTGGCAGATGAGGGGAAAGACCTTCTCATTGATATGCTCAAGGCTGGGGATATTGATGCAGTAACCTTTACCTCATCTTCCACGGTAACCAATTTCTTGACTCTGCTTGACGGCCAAAACGTCCCTGCCCTGCTTGAAGGGGTGATTCTTGCCAGCATCGGCCCCATCACGTCGGATACCATCCGGGCCAAAGGGCTTGCTCCAGATATTGAAGCGGATTCTTTTACCATTGAGGGTCTTATTGAAGCACTGCTCGAACATTATGAAAAAGCCCTGCCCAGTGTTGCAGACAATTAAAGGATACGATGATTGCCGGAACCAGGCAGATAAATTATCTGAGAATTTCCGTTACGGATCGGTGTAATTTCAGGTGCATATATTGTATTCCTGCAGCACCCTTCAAGCGCATTGAGCATGACAGCATTGCCCGGTATGAAGAAATCTTAAGGATTGTCCGCCTTGGCTGTGATATGGGCATCACCAAAGTCAGGGTCACTGGCGGAGAACCCTTTGTCAGAAAGGGTATTTTCTCCTTTATCCGCCGGTTATGCCGCATTCCCAAGTTAAAAGATATCTCTATTACCACCAACGGTTCCTGCCTGAACCCGGATAAACTACAAGAGTTGATGGATATGGGCATCCAAAGGCTCAACTTCAGCCTGGATACCCTGGTGCCGGAAAAATTTATCCGGATTACCCAGCGGGATCAGTTCCAAAGGGTATGGGACAATATTATGGCAGCCCACGACATGGGCATATCACCCATAAAAATCAACACTGTGGCGTTAAAAGGCTTCAATGATGATGAAATCCAGACCATTGCCGGACTGACCCGGGAATACCCCTTTCATGTCAGGTTCATTGAATACATGCCCATGGGAGATACAGATGTGGATGCAGACCGGCAAATCCTGACCCGGGACATTAAAGATATTATCATTAACACCCATGGGCCTTTGGCGCCAGTCCCTAAAGGAATAAATGACGGACCGGCAAAAACGTACAGACTGACCGGGGCACCGGGAATATTAGGCTTCATCACACCTGTAAGCTCACATTTCTGCAGTGAATGTAACAGGTTGCGCTTAACTTCCCGGGGAACCCTTCGCCCCTGCCTGCTGAGCAACAATGAAACCGATATTCTCACCCCCCTGCGCAACGGTGCCGATGATGAGGCATTGAAACAACTCATGGTAACAGCTTTGAAAGACAAACCGTTATACCATAACTTGGAGAAGAGAACCGCCCGGGATGTGCCGTTGAATCATATGACATCCATCGGTGGATAATGCGCCGCCAGTGCCTTAAATTTTTTTTATTTTTTCGTTAGTTTTTTAATTTACGGAGATTTATATAAAACCGGATCCGTCATGGAAATACCGCGACATCTATTAGAGCGAATGAAAAGAAACGAGGAAATAGCCAGAAAATTCAACGAAATTGAGATCAGCATTCTAAATATTCTGAACTTTAAGGATTTTTTTAAACGACTTCTGTTCCAAATTGCAGATAAATTCAGCATACCCCATATCTGGCTTTCAATTATCCAGGAAAGTACTATTTATGAGCAGCTTAAGGACAGCAGTGAATCCGAAGTCCTGAAATCAGCGATTGCTTTTGTGGATCAAGAACGTTTTCTTTCCATTATCAAGGACCAAAAACCGGTACTGGCCAATAAGAATTTAATATTTTTCAAGGATTTGATGCCTGATACCCTGACCGATCCATTAGGATCCCTTGCCATAGCCCCAATAACCCTGGATGGCAAACTTGTGGGCAGTATTAACCATGCAGATGTCGATGCTTGCCGTTTTCAGCCCGGCATTGACACTTCTCTTCTGGAGCAGCTGGCCCAGAAAGTATCCCTGTGCCTGTCCAATGTTACTGCCCATGAACAGTTGAAATTTCTGGCCTATCATGATCCTTTAACAGGACTGTTTAACCGAAGGGTTTTTGAGCGCATCCTAGACCGAGAATTTTCAAGGGCAAAACGATATGATAGCGAACTGTCACTTATTTTTTTTGATTTTGATGATTTTAAAACGATTAACGATACTGCCGGGCACAACATCGGCGATGAAGCCCTGTGCTTTTTTGCAAATACTATAGCCCGATTGAAGCGGAAACAGGATATCGTGGCCCGGCTTGCCGGGGATGAATTTGTTGTACTTTTACCTTCCACACAAAAAAAACGTGCCGAACGATTCATCAAACGGGTTAACGCGCATTTTGAAATCAATCCCCTGGTTTCCGGTGAACATATGTTTAACATCCAGCTCAGCCATGGCATCTCCAGCCTATCTGATGACGGCGTGTCTGATCCATCCGGACTGCTTAAAATTGCCGATTCAAAAATGTATCAACACAAAACCGAAAAAAAAAACGCTAATCCAAAATTTTTTTTTCAGGGTCATGCCCCTATAATACCCTTCTTGGTGCAGATCGCTTTTCTTTTCCATTTTTTATGGCTTTTTACCCAAGTTTATATTAGAATTTTTCCATAATGCGATAATTCAGTCTAAGGAATTTCCACAGCCATTGATCACATTACCCAAAATCAGGAATCTTAAGCTCAGGAACAAACTACTGCTTTTCTTTCTCATCCTTTTTGCGCCATTAATTCTTATATCCAAAACACTGGTCTTTATTCAAAGTCAGAAAATAGACGAAATCTCCACACCCTTTAGCACATTCGCCACATTAATTACCCTGGATATTTTATTTTTTCTTTTGGCTTTTTGGGGGTTGGCCTATCTGTTGTCACGATTCGTCACCAAACCATTAGAAAAATTTACACATATTCTTCAGAACAGTAAAGAAGGCGACTACAGAATTCGCCTGAACCATAATACCCAAGATGAGGTTGGAAACCTTGCCCGGCATTTCAATGCGTTAATGATACGCATAGACAAATATAATGACCAGAATCAAAAAACCATTCACACCCAGGATGCGCTTATAGCAGCAGAGAAAGAACGTCGCAAGCTTCTTAGCAAATTACAAAAGGCACAAAAAATGGAGGCAATCGGCACCCTGGCCGGAGGGATTGCCCATGATTTCAATAATATTTTGTCCAGCATTTTTGGTTATGCACAACTTACCCAGATGAACTGGGATAACCAAGAAAAACTGAACAAGCACATGAATCAGATCATTAAAGGAACCCAGCGGGCATCTGATCTTGTTAAGCAAATTATGACTTTCAGCCGCCAGACGAAGAACGAAAAGAGACCGTTAAAACTCTACCTTGTGCTCAAAGAAGCACTCAAATTTCTTAGGTCTTCCATACCCACCACCATTGAAATGGTAACTCAGGTGGAAACTGTAGACATGGTTAATGCAGACCCTACCCAAATGCATCAGATGATAATGAATCTGTGTACAAACGCCTATCGTGCCATGATGACATCCGGTGGGACTCTGACGGTAAGCTTGACCACAGTTGATCAGATTCAGCCTGGACATCAGAGCAAAGACTACTTTCAGCCCGGACCGTTTTTAAAACTGATGGTTAAAGATACCGGCCATGATATGGAGCACAAAAACAAGGAAAACCGGGAGACAGAGTTAGGGGTTGCTGCCATTGTCAAGGGCATTGTCGACGATCATAAAGGCCTATCCTACATTGAAAGTATTGCTGGCCGAGGGACCTCATTTTTTGTTTATCTGCCGGTTGTTGGGAAAAATGATTCATCATCAGGCAGTCTTACAAAAATTGATGTATCCCTGAATCCGGGCAAAGAAACCATAATGATAGTGGATGATGAGCCTGATATCCTGGCTTTAATTGAAGAACTGCTTAACAAATTCGGTTATTCGGTTCATCCATTTAATAACGGGGAAACTGCCCTGAATGCCTACAGGCAATCCCAAATTAACTTTGACATGATAATTACCGACATGACCATGCCCCGCATGACAGGTATTGCCCTGGCTGAAGCCATATTATCTGAAAATAAGAAGATACCCATAATTTTATGCTCCGGTTATAATGAAACCATTACCCGGTCCGAAATCGGAGCGATAGGTATTCAGGCGTTCCTTGAAAAGCCTTTGGATACACACCTGTTACTCAGGACCATTAGAACATTGTTTGACAACGAAAAAAGCTTTGACAGGGTCTAATGTTACTGTCAAAGCTTTCAATCGGGAATCTATCGCCTGAATGGGCATGGTTTTAAAATCATACCCATCCCGAGATATGATTGATATGATTAATCGGTGATCAACTCAATATGAACCATGGGTGCAACATCCCCTTTTCTTGGTCCTAATTTGGTAATTCTAGTGTATCCACCCTGCCTTGAGTTAAACTTCTCTGCTACCTCTTCAAAAAGGGCATGCACAACATCTTTTTCACGGATTACCGCCATCGCCTGACGCCTGGCATGAAGATCCCCACGTTTGGCTAGGGTAATCATTTTATCGGCAATTTTACGAAGTCCTTTGGCTTTGGCCTCAGTGGTCTTGATGCTGCTGTGTTTGAACAGAGAAGTTACCATGTTCCTAAACATCGCCTTTCTATGGGCGGAGGTTCTGTTCAGCTTTAATACGGATTTTCTATGCTTCATGGTATTTATTCTCCTTCCTGAATATTCACATCTTCCGGCGGTTCGATCCCTTCAAGGTCCATCCCCAAAGACAGCTCCATTGAATTGAGCACTTCTTTGATTTCATTGAGTGATTTTCGGCCGAAATTTTTTGTCTTGAGCATTTCGCTGTCGGTTTTCTGGACCAGCTGGTAAATGGTATGGATTCTCGCATTTTTCAGACAGTTTGAACTGCGAACGGAGAGCTCTAGCTCATCCACGGAACGATAAATATTCTCATTAAATCCCTTTTCACCGTCATCGGTTTTATATTCCGATTCATCAGGTTCAAGTTCTTCATCAAAATTGATAAATGGATTCATCTGTTCCTTAAGGATTTTTGCGCCGTAGGCAACGGCATCATCAGGCGTAACACTACCGTCTGTCCAGACTTCAAAGGTCAGTTTGTCATAGTCGGTTTTCTGGCCGATACGTGATGTGCCCACCACATATTTTACTCGCTTAATGGGGGAAAATGCAGAATCAATGGGGATGGTACCGATAGGGGCATCGTCGTCCTTATTCGCAGAGGACAGGGCATAGCCCTTACCTGTTTTCACAACCATGACAATATTGAGTTTTCCATTTTTATTTACCGTAGCAATATGCTGTTCCGGGTTAAGAATCTTCACCCGACCGTCCGGACTGACGATATCTGCACCTGTAACCTCCGCCTCGCCAGTGACATTAAGGGTTAATATTTTTTCCTCTGGATCGTCAACTTTGAGCTTTAATTCTTTCAGATTGAGAATGATCTCGGAAACATCCTCTCTAATATCTGAAATAACGCTGTATTCGTGAAGTGCATCATCGAATTTCACGGAGACTATGGCGGCACCATATATGGATGATAAAATTATTCGCCGAAGCGAGTTACCAATGGTGATGCCGTATCCCCTCTCAAGGGGTTCACACACAAACTTGCCATAAGTGGAAGTTGTGGTAACATCAAGCTTTTCCGGCTTGATCATCTCTCGCCAGTTAACATATGCAAGATTTTCAGATGACATTTAAATCTCCTGAATAGATAATTTGGTAGATCATGGATATGATAAACCTATTTTGAATAAAGCTCGACGATCAACTGTTCTTGGATCGGCAGTGAAATATCTTCCCTTCCAGGAAGACCTTTTATTTCACCTTTAAAACTATCTTTGTTAATTTCAAGCCACTGGGGAATACCACGCCTTACAATGGCGTCAAGGGAATCAATGATGGCCTGGATAGTTCTACTTTTTTCACACAATTCGATAACATCCCCTTTTTTTACCTTATAGGATGGGATATTAACCTTTTTTCCGTTTACGGTGAAGTGATTGTGACGAACAAAATGTCGCCCCTGATTTCTGGAATTTACGAATCCAAGTCTAAATACGGTATTATCTAACCGAGTCTCAAGTAATGTCAACAAATTAATACCGGTGATACCTTTTTGACGGTCTGCCCGCTTGAATGTGTTTCTAAACTGCTTCTCAGATACACCATAGATGCGTTTAACTTTCTGCTTTTCCCGAAGCTGCATGCCGTAATCTGAGTGTTTGGATCTTTTCTGACCGTGTTGACCAGGGGGGAATCCTCTTCTGTCAAAACTACATTTATCAGAAAAACAACGATCCCCTTTTAAAAAAAGCTTGATGTTTTCACGTCTGCACTGCCTGCAGACAGAACCTCTATATCTTGCCAAGTTTCCTCCTTTATCACTTTAGATAAAGTTTACACGTTTAAATTTTTTTCGAAATATTCAATTGATATGTTCGAAATGAAATGTATCTCGTTCATAGTTTGGACAAAGACTTGCCCAGATGCACGACGCATGAAAATTTAAAACCAAGCAACCAGAAAGGTTGTGAGGCCCGATCTTATAAGTTGGCAAATTTTTATGCAACGCCGCAGATGGGTGAGTATTCGTTCAAACAATTACACACGTCTTCTTTTAGGTGGGCGGCACCCATTATGCGGTACCGGGGTAACATCCTTGATCATGGAAATGTTAAACCCAAGAGCATGAAGTGCCCGAAGTGCGGATTCTCTTCCGGGGCCAGGGCCCTTAACATATACCCCGACGTTTTTCATACCATGTTCCATTGCTTTTGCCCCTGCATCTTCAGCAACCAGTTTAGCCGCAAACGGCGTAGATTTTCTGGATCCTTTGAACCCCTGCATTCCGGCGGATGACCAGGAAATGGTGTTACCATTTTCATCTGCAATGGTGACAATGGTGTTGTTAAAGGTAGACTGAATATGCACTATGCCGGTTGATATATTTTTTCTAACCCGCTTTTTGGCAACGACCTTTTTAGACTTTTTCGCCATAATTGTTATCCCTTTTTATTATGTCCTACTTCTTCTTCTTGACTGCCGCACGTTTGGGACCTTTTCTGGTTCTGGCGTTGGTACTGGTCCGTTGTCCGCGGCAAGGTAGGCCTTTACGATGACGCAATCCCCTATAACATCCGAGATCCATCAACCGTTTAATATTCATGGATACGTCAGAACGCAGTTCACCTTCAACCTTGAACTCGGCATCAATGACCTTTCTGATTTCATTTACCTGTTCTTCGGTCAGATCGTTGGCCTTGATTGTGGGCTCAATGCCCGTTTTTTCAAATATATGCATAGACCTGCTACGCCCTATACCATAGATATAGGTTAAAGCGATCCACGCATGCTTATCTCTTGGTAAGTCAACTCCAGCTATACGTGCCAAATTTTTCTATCCTCCTATCCCTGACGCTGTTTATGGCGCTTGTTGACACAAATGACTCTGATGACACCGCGCCTTTTAATGACTTTGCAGTCTCTACAGATTTTTTTTACTGATGCTCTGACTTTCATCTAACTGCTCCTCATCTCATTATTTCAATGTGTACTTAATTATTCTTAATTAGCCCCCCCCCGGATTTATTTATACCGGTAGGTGATTCTGCCGCGGCTCAGGTCATATGGTGAGATTTCCACAGTCACCCTGTCGCCAGGCAGTATCTTTATAAAATGCATTCTCATTTTCCCAGAAATATGTGCCAGCAGAACATGCTTGTTTTCCAGCTCAACCTTGAACATGGCATTGGGAAGCGTTTCAAGGACTTTACCATCCACTTTGATGGGCTCTTCTTTTGCCATAACTAAATTCTTCTCCTTTATGGTGACATATCAGGACCGGCTTTTGATTCGTTTACTTCCAGAGCGCCCTAGGAAACCATCATAATTACTGGTAATCAAATGGGACTCAATCTGGGAAATGGTATCAATCGCGACACCGACAACAATCAACAGCGCTGTCCCGCCGAAATAAAAAGGTACGTTAAACTTATCCATCAATACAGTAGGTAGCACACAAACCACTGAGACATAAGCTGCACCGCCCACAGTAATTCTTGTAAGCACTCTGTCAATATACTCAGATGTCCGTTTTCCCGGTCGAATGCCTGGGATGTACCCGCCGTTCTTTTTCATATTTTCGGCCACATCATCAGGGTTGAACTGAACTGCAGTATAAAAAAAGCAGAAAAAGACGATAAAACCAATATATAACAGGTAATACCAAATGGTTCCCGGACTGAACATGCCGGCCACTGTCTGCATAACTGGCAGGTTGATAAACTGGGCCAGTGTGGTGGGAAACATGATGATGGAAGATGCAAAAATAGGCGGAATAACCCCTGATGTATTGATTTTAAGGGGAAGATGCGAGGTCTGGCCGCCATACATCTTTCTGCCGACCACACGTTTGGCATAATGAACGGGAATTCTGCGCTGGGCCAATTCCATAAAAATAATGGCACCAATCACAGCAACCATCAATACAATCAGTATGATGGTTGAAAACAACCCCATCTCCCCGGTGCTCAATAACCTGCCCATCTGAATACCTGCTGACGGCATATTGGCGACAATACCGGCAAAAATGATCAAAGAAATACCATTGCCGATTCCCCTTTCGGTAATCTGTTCGCCAAGCCACATGATAAATGCAGTTCCCGCCGTCAAGGTGATAATGGTCATCAGTCTGAATCCCCACCCTGGATAGGGTACAATGGGAACACCGGCAGGCGATGTCATAGATTCAAGGCCAACAGCAATACCAAAACCTTGTATGGCGCTTAGAACAACCGTACCATAACGGGTTAACTGGGTTTTCTTTTTACGCCCGGCATCTCCTTCTTTTTTGAGCTGTTCAAGATAAGGAATGACCACGGTCATCAGTTCCAGAATAATGGAAGCACTAATATAAGGCATAATACCCAGGGCAAAAATAGAAAGCCGCTCCAGCGCTCCACCGGAGAACATATTGAACATGGAGAATAAAGTGCCGGACGCCGATGCGAAAAAAGATTCCAGTGCTGCCCCGTCAATACCGGGCGTAGGGACATGCACACCAACCCTGTAAACAAAAAGCAAGACAAGCGTTATCAATATCTTGCGTTTGAGCTCCGGCAATTTGAGCATATTCTGGTAGCTGTTCTGAATCATTGAGACTCTTCCTTATACCTTTACGCTTATTCTATCCTGCCACCGGCAGTTTCAATTTTTTCTTTGGCGCTCTGGGAAACCAAAATGTTTTTCAAGACAAACTTCTTGGTTACCTCACCATTTCCAAGAAGTTTCACACCGTCCACAGCACCTTTGACAAGACCAACTTCTCTGAGAACGGCCTCGGTGATCTCGGCCCCATCATCAAATCTGTCAAGGTCTTTGACATTGAGAACTGCATTGTGGGTTTTAAACATATAGTTTTTAAACCCGCGTTTGGGCAGGCGCCTGTAAATAGGCATCTGCCCACCTTCAAAACCTGGACGGACAGATCCACCGGAACGTGCCTTAAGGCCTTTATGCCCTTTGGTAGAGGTCTTACCCATACCGGATCCGGGACCACGCCCGATTCTTTTTCTATTTTTTCTGCTGCCGGGAGCAGGGGCCAGATCATGTAATTGCATCCTAAACCTCCTCTACTTTCACCAGGTGTGAAACCTTTTTCACCTGACCCATGATCACAGGGGTATTATTGTGCTCCACAGTGTGGTGCATCCGTTTAATGCCCAGAGAGCGTATAATCCGTCCATGCTTTGCAGGACGGCCGATAGTGCTTCTTATCTGCGTAATTTTAATTTTATCAGCCATTGTCCGCCTCTTTATATTTCTTCAGGTTTAAGCCCGCGTCTTTTGGCAACTTCCTCCTTGGTACACAAGGACTGGAGGCCGGCCATGGTGGCTCTTACAATATTCTGGGTGTTGTGGGAACCAATACATTTGGTCAAAATATCAGTTACGCCAGCTGCTTCAAGGACCGCACGGATACCACCACCTGCAATCAGGCCAGTCCCCGGAGAAGCCGGTTTAAGCAGGACCCGACCGGATCCGGCGTGGCCCAAAACTTCAAAGGGAACCGTGCCGTTCAAGATAGCGACCTTTTTCATATTCCGTTTGGCTTTTTCCATTCCCTTTTTAATGGCTTCAGGAACTTCCTGGGCTTTTCCAAGCCCGTATCCCACACTGCCTTCACCATCACCTACCACAACCAGGGCAGTAAAGGTAAAGTTCCGCCCACCTTTAACGACCTTCGCAACACGGTTAATTCTGACGACCTTATCTATCAGACCTGTATCTTCCATCTGCTGTTGTTGTCTTGCCAAGGGGTGTTCCTCCTTAATTAGAATTCAAGACCGGCTTCCCGGGCCCCGTCTGAAAGTGCTTTTACGCGTCCGTGAAAAAGGAATCCATTCCGGTCAAAAACAACCTTTTTAATTCCTTTATCCATTGCCCTTTTGCCGATAAGGTTGCCCACAGACTTTGCAACATCCTGCTTTTTTCCATCCACAGGCGTGTCTTTGTATTCTTTGTCAAGGGTTGACGCTGCTACCAGCGTAATACCTTTTGTGTCGTCTATAATCTGGGCGTAAATATGCTTGGCTGTTCTGAAAACGCTAAGTCGAGGACGTTCCTGGTTACCAAACATATTTTTTCTAATCCGTTTTTTTCTTTTAAGCCGTGCGACTAGTCTTGGTGATGTATTTGCCATAATCTATATTCCCCACCTTTTAATCTTTACCAGCAGTCTTACCTGCTTTTCTGATAATTCTTTCATCAGCATACATAATGCCTTTGCCTTTATAAGGCTCGGGAGGTCTAATAGCTCTGATGTTTGCTGCAGCCTGGCCCAAAAGCTCTTTATCTATACAGGCAAGGGTAACTTCGACGTTTTTATCAACCGCTGCAGTTACACCATCAGGAAGGGCAAAATCCACAGGGTTTGAATACCCCACAGACAGTACCAGACTTTTTCCTTTGGTTTCAGCCCGGTAACCAATGCCGGAAAGTACCAGTTTTTTCTCATAACCTTCTGTGACGCCATACACCATATTATATATAAGAGACCTGTAAAGCCCCTGCAGCGCCACTTTCTTTTTATCGGATGTATCGGTGCTCACATTCAACACCTGATTATCAATTTCAACATTAACTGCCGGATGCAGCTTGCGGGCAAGGCTGCCTTTAGGCCCTTTGACATTGATGATATCGCCATCAAGAGTGATTTGAACCTTATCTGGAAGCTGAACCGGCTTTTTTCCTATTCTGGACATATTATAGCTCCTGTCTTACCATACGTTACAAAGAATTTCACCGCCGACCTTTGCTTCTTTTGCCTGCTTGTCGGTCATCAACCCCTTAGAAGTCGAAATGATGGAAATACCTAAGCCATTTAATACCGGCTTGATATTTTTTGATTTGGCGTACACCCTACAAGAGACCTTGCTGACGCGCTGTATACCAAAAATAGTGGGTTCGCCTTCTGAAACATATTTCAGGACCACCCGGATAACACCCTGGGTCTCATTTTCTAGAAATTTGTAATCTTTGATATACCCTTGTTCCTTCAGCACCCGCACCATTTCAAGTTTAATTTTTGATCCGGGGATATCCACCTTGGACAGACCCGCTTTACCACCATTTCTGATTATGGTCAGCATGTCTGCAATGGGATCACTATTTGCCATTTGAAAATCTCCTTAAATAAGCTGATATTTAAATAATCGTTAGAATCTGAGATAACACTACCAAGAAGACTTGGTTACGCCCGGCAGTTTACCCTGTGAGGCAAGCGTTCTAAAACAGATTCTGCAGATACCAGCTTTTCTAATAAATGCACGTGGTCTACCGCATAAGGGGCACCTGTTGTAAGCCCGTACACCAAATTTGGGTTCTCTTTGTGCCTTTGCGATTAAAGCTTTTTTAGCCAAACGATCTTCCTCCTTAGGTCCTTAGTTTTTAAAGGGCATTCCAATCAATTTCAGAAACGCTTTTCCTTCTTCATCGGTTTTAGCTGTGGTGACAACCGTTACATTGAGGCCCTTGATGGCGTCGGTTTTATCATAATCAATTTCAGGAAAAATGATATGCTCTGTGATACCTAAGCTGTAATTGCCGCGGCCATCAAATGCCTTTCCTGAAATCCCTTTAAAATCCCTTACACGGGGAAGAGCAATGTTGATCAGTCTGTCAAGAAAGTCATACATTTTTTCCCGTCTCAGGGTCACTTTGCAACCAATGGGAAGATCGGCACGTAATTTAAAATTTGCGATGGGTTTTTTTGCGCGGGTAATTACTGCTTTCTGCCCTGCAATCAATGCAAGTTCCTGGGCTGCTGTTTCAACAATTTTCGGATTTCTAACCGCCTCACCAAGCCCCATATTCAGTACAACTTTTTCCAACTTGGGCACCTGGCACTGATTGGTGTATTTAAACTCTTCAGTCAGTGCAGCAACCACTTCGTTGGTATACTTTTCCTTAAGCGTAGTCATTTATTTTCTCCGGCTGTAGGTGTTATGAGTCTATTTGCTGATTGCATTTTTTACAGACTCTTACCCGCTTTCCATCTTCAAGCTGTTTGATTCCGATGCGGGTTGGTGTTACACAGGAATTACACATCAGCATAAGATTGGACACATCCATGGGCATGGATTTTTCAACAATGCCCCCCTGGGGATTTGCCTGGGAAGGTCTCTGATGAACTTTGACCATGTTGATATTTTCAACAACGATGCGGTTCGTCTTTTTGACAACCTTGAGCACCTTGCCGATTTTCCCCTTGTCCTTGCCGGTCAATACCTTGACTTTATCGTCTTTTTTTATTCTTATTCTCATGACTTAATTCTGTCTCCCTGGCCTTGGATCAAAGTACGTCCGGAGCAAGGGAAATGATCTTCATAAAACGCTTCGCGCGAAGTTCCCTGGCCACGGGCCCGAAAATACGGGTTCCCACCGGTTCGTTATTTTTGTTAATCACAACAGCGGAATTATCATCAAAACGGATGGATGATCCGTCGGGGCGGGAGATCTCTTTTGTCGTTCTGACAATAACGGCCCGGACTACATCTCCCTTACTGACTTTTGAATTGGGAATAGCCTCTTTAACGGAAACAATAATAACATCTCCGATGGTGGCGTATCTTCTTTTAGAACCGCCAAGTACTTTAATGCAGTATAGTTCCTTGGCGCCTGAATTGTCAGCGACTGTCAGTCTGCTTTCACTTTGAATCATTATTCAACTCCTTAGACACTATACCGCTTTTTTAACAATTTCAGTAATCCGAAACCGTTTGTGTTTACTTAGCGGCCTGGTTTCGATAATTTTGACTTCGTCACCAATCCTGCATTCATTTTTCTCATCATGGGCTTGATATTTTTTGTAGCGTTTGATGAATTTTTTATACATCTTATGCTGTACAAATCTTTCAACCCTGACCACCACGGACTTATCCATTTTGTCGGACACGATCAGACCAATCAGCTCTTTTTTATTTTTTTTAATAGTTTCCATATCGATACTCGTTAATTAGCTAATTTTGATATTCATTTCTTTGGAAATCGTGTAAAGTCTGGCGATGTTTTTTCTTACACTGGACAGATTGGCTGTATTCGGGAGCTGACCAACATTATTCTGGAAACGAAGGTTAAACAGTTCCTTTTTGAGCTCAAAGATCTTATCTTTAATCTGGCCTGCATCCATATCTCTGATTTCACTGGCCTTTAACATTATTTTCTCCTTTCCACAAAACGGGTTTTGACGGAAAGTTTTCTGGCAGCCAGCCTTAAGGCTTCTTTGGCCAATTCTCTGTCAACGCCTTCCATTTCATAGAGAATCTTGCCTGGTTTTACTCTTGCCACCCAGGCATCTGTTGCGCCTTTACCCTTACCCATTCTGACTTCAGCCGGTTTCTTGGTAATGGGATGATCAGGAAAGAAACGAATCCAGCTTTTACCCTGTCTTTTTGCTTTTCTGGTCATCGCGACCCTGGCTGCCTCAATCTGTCTTGCATTAATATACCCGCATTCCACAGCCTGGAGCCCAAAATCTCCAAAACTCAATGTGTTGCCCCGCGTGGGCGATCCTTTTGTTCTACCGCGGAATTGTTTGCGGAATTTGACATTTTTGGGACTCAGCATTTGCTAATTTCTCCTTATTGCCTCTAATTAGTTGCCAGAGTCTGTTCACCCGGGCTTAAAACTTCACCCTTAAATATGAACACCTTAATACCGATGAGTCCATAGGTGGTCTTGGCTTCAATGAATCCGTAATCTATATCTGCTCTAAGCGTGTGCAAGGGGATTCTGCCTTCCTTGTACCATTCGGTTCTGGCCATTTCAGCACCACCCAGCCGACCGGAGCAGATGATTTTAATACCCTTTGCTCCAAATCTCATGGCAGAGGAAACGCTTCTTTTCATTGCTCTTCTGAAGGCGATGCGTTTTTCAAGTTGGCTTGCAATATTTTCTGCCACCAGCTGTGCATCAATTTCAGGTCTTCTGACCTCTTTAATATCGATCAGAACTTCAGGATTAAGCATTTTTTCAAGTTCATTTTTCAGCAGTGCAATCTCTGCACCTTTTTTGCCGATAATGATACCGGGCCTGGCTGCAAAGACTCTGAGCCTGATCTGTTTGGAAAACCGCTCAATCTCAATTTTGGAAATACCGGCGTGGTATAATTTCTGTTTCAAAAATTTTCTTACTTTGAAATCTTCTTCAACAAAGCTTGCATACTCTTTGTCGGCATACCACCGGGAATCCCAGGTTCTGATGATGCCTAATCTTAATCCGGTAGGATTTACTTTCTGGCCCAAGCCTTTTCCTCCTTGTCTATATGGTTTCTTCTACAACCACTGTTATATGACTGGTTCTTTTTAGAATACGGGCTGCTCTTCCCCTTGCCCGCGGCCTGAACCGTTTCATGGATGGTCCATGATCAACAATCACATTTTTCACTACCAGTTTATCCACATCCATCTCGTTGTTATGTTCAGCATTGGCAATGGCAGACTGCAGGGTCTTGTACATAATCCCTGCGGCCTTTAAGGGCATGAACTTCAAGAGAGTCAGCGCCTGTTCCGCATTTTTGCCCTTGATTTCGCTGATGGGCAGCCGAAGCTTCAACGGTGAGATTCTTGTATATCTTGTAGTCGCTTTAACTTCCATATCTTAAAATCCCTCTAAATCACGGCAGATTAGCGTTTAGCTTTTTTATCTGCGGCATGACCCCAATAAGTTCTTGTGGGTGAAAATTCACCAAGTTTATGCCCCACCATATTTTCCGTTACAAACACTGGAATAAATTTTTTTCCGTTATGAACAGCAAGGGTGTTGCCTACCATTTCAGGCAAAATAGTGGAACGACGCGACCAGGTTTTTATAACTTTATTGCTACTGGACTTCTGGGCTTCAAGAACTTTTTTAAGAAGCTCAGGCGCGATATAGGGTCCTTTTTTTAATGATCTTGGCATAATTTATCACCTATTTCCTTTTAGCCCTTCTTTTAACAATATACTGATCTGTTCTGGCATTATTGCGGGTACGTTTACCCTTTGCAGGAAAGCCCCAGGGAGAACATGGCTGACGACCACCTGAAGATCGGCCTTCACCTCCGCCCATGGGATGATCCACAGGGTTCATTGCAACACCACGAACAGAAGGACGTTTCCCCATCCATCTGCTACGCCCCGCTTTACCGATGCTGACATCGCCGTGTTTCTCATTCCCAACACGTCCCACAGTGGCTTTGCATTTAATATGGATCATGCGAACTTCACCTGAAGGAAGCAGGATCTGGGCATAAGCACCCTCTTTGGCCATCAGACGTGCATACCCGCCGGCACTTCTGACAATCTGCCCACCCTTGTTCTGTTTTAACTCAATGTTATGAATTCTGGTACCGGTGGGGATATTCTCTAGGGGAAGACAGTTCCCTGGTTTAATATCAGCATCGGGACCCGTTTCAAGAATATCACCAACTTTGATATCAAGGGGAGCCAATATATATCTTTTCTCACCATCGGCGTAGGTCAACAGTGCTATTCTGGCAGATCTGTTCGGATCATATTCTATTGAAGAAACCTTGGCTGGAATTCCGTCTTTGTCCCTTTTAAAATCAATAATACGATATTTTTTCTTCGCCCCGCCGCCTCTGTGTTTGGCGGTGATTCTCCCATAGGAATTTCGGCCGGACCGTTTATTGATATTTTTAGTCAGCCTTCGCTCAGGACTTTCTTTTGTAATTTCCTCAAAAGAAAGATACTCTTGAGCGCGTCTTCCCGGAGATGTCGGCTTGGTCTTAACTATTGTTGACATATTAATACCTCTTTACACACCTTCAAAAAAATCAATTCGTTGTCCGGGCATCAGCGTGACAACGGCTTTTTTCCAGTCCTTTTTTTTGCCGATAATTCTGCCACGCTGCTTTATTTTACCCTTAACCTGTAAGGTTCTAACCTGCTTGACCTGCGCATTGAACGCTTTCTCAACAGCATTTTTAATTTCAACCCGGTTGGCATCCTTGGCAACTTTTAAGGTCACTTGGTTGAACTGTTCTCTTTGGAGGGTAGATTTCTCGGTAACCACAGGTCCTCGGAGGATGTCATATTCAATCATCTTAGCTCAACCTCCCCTTGATGTTCTCAATACTGGATTCAACCAGCAAAAGATTTTTAAACTTTAAAATGTCATAAACATTGAGACCTTCCGTTTTAATCACCTTGACATCCGGAATGTTTCTGGAGGACAACGCAAGCTTTGCATCATCAGCGTCCGAAACAATGAGAAGATCATTGAGCTTCAATGTGGAAAGCACATTAGCCAACGCCTTTGTTTTGATTTCTTCGAGTTCAAGCGCGTCAACAACAAAAAGCTGACTGTCTGAAAATTTTGCACTTAAAGCCATTTTAAGGGCAAGCTTTCTTACTTTTTTAGGCACTTTTATTTCATAGGATCTGGGGCTGGGACCAAAGATAACGCCACCACCTTTACGCAAAGGAGATTTTACGCTACCGGCCCGGGCATTACCGGTTCCCTTCTGTCTGAACAATTTCCTCGTAGAACCCGAAACCATACCCCTGGTCTTAGACGCAGCAGTCCCTAACCGTTTTGATACGAGCTGAGACCGAACGACTTCGTGAAGAACACTTGTTTTGACGGGTATGCTGAAAATTTCGTCAGGCAGCTCCACTTCAGACACTTTAGCACCTGCACTGTTTAATACATCTACAGCAGCCATTATTCTTCCTCTTCAATTTTGATCGACTATGCATCACTGCGAGATAATTGCAATACCCATAGCCGCTATTCGTCTATTTAATTAGACTGATGTTCTGCCGCATTTTTAGCTTCTAAAACACGGCGTCAAAAACTGTTTTATTTTTTTACATCAGCTTTGCGCACCTCGACAACACCGGTTTTAAAACCCGGAACAGCACCTTTTACAAGAAGAAGGTTGTCGTCGCGCTTAATATCTACAATTGTTAAATTTTTAACCGTAACTTTATCCACGCCTTTGTGTCCAGGCAATTTTTTCCCCTTAATTACCTTTGCGGGCCATGCAGAGTTACCGATTGAGCCCGGTTTTCTATGATTCCGGTTACCGTGCGTTTCTGGCCCCCTGGAAAATCCATGACGCTTGATGGTCCCCTGAAAGCCACGACCCTTTGAAATACCGGTCACAGTTACTTTATCTCCAATTGAAAACATATCAACACCGATGGTAGAACCGGCTTCTATCTCTTCAACTGAATCTTCTCTAAATTCTCTTAAGACCCGAAAGCCCTTATCCGATGCTTTTTTCAAATGTCCTGCAACAGGTTTGTTTAAACGCTCAACCGGCTTTTCATCAAACCCCAGCTGCAAGGCTGTATACCCGTCAGTATCTTCCGTTTTAATTTGGGTTACGACACAGGGTCCAACCTGCAACACTGTAACAGGAACGAGCTGCCCATCGGAGGCAAACACATTGGTCATCCCGATTTTTTTCCCAAGCAATCCACTCATCATAACAAATATGTCCCTGTTAATGCACTATAATTTAATTTCAACATCCACGCCGGGGGACAGGTCAAGTTTCATTAACGCGTCCACTGTCTGCTGTGTCGGCTCAAGAATATCCATCACTCTTTTGTGCGTTCTGATTTCAAACTGCTCACGAGATTTTTTATTCACATGAGGTGAACGCAACACAGTAAACTTGTTGATACGGGTAGGTAAGGGAACCGGCCCCACAATTCTGGCACCGGTTTTCCTTGCCGTATCAACAATATCTACTGAAGACTGATCAAGCAGCTTATGATCGTAAGCTTTGAGCCTAATTCTAATTTTAGTCTTCAACATTATTATTATTCTTTCTTAATCTACTATTCTACGATTTCACCAACAACACCGGCCCCAACTGTACGGCCACCCTCACGAATAGCAAAACGAAGTTCCTTTTCCATCGCGATGGGGTTGATCAATTCGACATTAATGCTCGCATTATCACCAGGCATAATCATTTCAACGCCTTCGTCCAAGGTCAGAACACCCGTAATGTCAGTGGTCCTGAAGAAGAATTGAGGTCTGTAACCGGTAAAGAACGGCGTATGACGACCACCCTCTTCTTTGCTCAGGGCATACATTTCAGCTTTAAACTTGGTATGCGGAGTAATGGTACCGGGTTTGCAGACAACCTGACCACGTTCAACCTGATCACGCTTTGTACCACGCAGCAACAAGCCGACATTGTCACCAGCTTGCCCTTCATCCAGAAGCTTTCTGAACATTTCAACACCCGTGCAGACCGTCTTGGAAGTGTCTCTGATACCTACAATCTCAATTTCTTCGCCGGTTTTGATCACACCACGCTCAATACGACCGGTGACTACCGTACCACGACCGGAAATGGAGAAAACATCTTCGATGGGCATCAGAAATGGCTTAGCAATATCTCTTTCTGGTTCGGGAACATAGGAGTCAAGAGTCTCAAGAAGTTCAAAAATGGGCTTGGCTTCTTCGGCGTTCACATCTTCACATTCCAGAGCCCTAAGCGCAGAACCGCGGATAATAGGTGTCTCATCTCCCGGGAATTCGTAGGTATCAAGAAGTTCCCGAAGTTCCATTTCAACCAGCTCAATCAGCTCTTCATCATCGACCATATCGCATTTATTCAGGAAAACAACGACTGTAGGCACACCGACCTGACGGGCAAGCAGGATGTGCTCACGGGTCTGGGGCATGGGACCGTCATCGGCGGACACAACAAGAATAGCACCATCCATCTGAGCAGCGCCGGTGATCATATTTTTAATATAGTCAGCATGGCCCGGACAATCCACGTGCGCGTAATGGCGGTTCGCGGTCTCGTATTCAACATGGGCAGTGGCGATGGTGATACCACGCTCTCTTTCTTCCGGGGCCTTGTCAATTTCATCAAAGGGAACGTATTTCCCATGACCCTTCATGGCTGCAAGTTTGGTAATCGCCGCAGTCAGAGTGGTTTTCCCATGATCGATATGCCCGATTGTCCCGATGTTTACGTGCGGTTTGTTCCGCTCAAATTTCTCCTTAGCCATCTTCTCTATTCCTCCTGTGGAATGTTTACAAAGATATTTTTAAATTTCTACCACCTAAAATGCGCGAAGGCCTTGTTGGCTTCAGCCATTCTATGTGTATCTTCTCTTTTCTTGATTGCCCCGCCACGCTCGTTATAAGCGTCCATCACCTCAGCAGCAAGCTTATTCGCAAAACCTTTTTCAGAACGGCTTCTGCTGAAATTGATAAGCCACCTGAAAGCCAGAGCTGTCTGGCGACCGGGTTTTATATCAGTAGGCACCTGATAGGTAGCCCCGCCGATCCTTCTTGATTTCACTTCAACAGAAGGCCTGATATTATCAATCGCTTTTTTAAACACTGCCAGAGCAGGCTCGCCAATCTTATCCTCAGCAATCATCAACGCATTAGCCACAACTTTTCGGGCAGCATTCTTTTTGCCGTCTTTCATAACACAATTGACAAACTTGGCTGCTATCTTTTCTTCATGCGT
This sequence comes from Desulfobacter sp. UBA2225, assembly GCF_002348205.1. Classification (NCBI taxonomy): domain Bacteria; kingdom Pseudomonadati; phylum Thermodesulfobacteriota; class Desulfobacteria; order Desulfobacterales; family Desulfobacteraceae; genus Desulfobacter; species Desulfobacter sp. UBA2225. The sequence goes on from NZ_DDYV01000269.1 coordinate 33,721, forward strand.
GGCATCCTGCATGAAACCTTCCTTAAACACTAATTTTTCTGCCATCTTAAAAAGTCCACCAAATTTATATTTTATTAATATGAATGCTTAAAAACCCATCATGACTACTTGGGACGTTTGGCACCATATTTTGAACGCCCTTGGCGACGATCATCCACACCCAGCGTATCAAGGGCACCCCTGACAATATGGTAGCGCACACCTGGAAGGTCTTTTACCCTTCCGCCCCTGACCAGAACAACAGAGTGTTCCTGG
>NZ_DDYV01000070.1:0-3146 GCF_002348205.1 Desulfobacter sp. UBA2225
GGGCCGTTGATCCGGCCGGATATGAAGGGCAGTTTACTCCGGCCCAGGCCTTTGAAATAAAAACATTTCCCTATGCAGAGGCAGGAGCGATTGTAACATGGGTGATTGGCGCATTGATAATTATTTTATAGACCCATGGCCGGTGTAGCCCATGGCCGCGAAAAATTTTCAAGGAGATATTCTGCCGGGGGAGGCACCTTTGTTTGGCCGCCGCTGTCTTGCCATGGGCCTTGTTTTCCTGCTTGTGGCGGGCCTTTTGGATGTCATGGGTTTTTTCAACGGCATGGACGATTACACCTATGATTTTTTTTTCAGGCTCAGGGGAACCACTGATCCGCCACAACAGATTCTGATCGCGGCGATTGACGAAAAAAGCCTTGAAACCCTGGGACGATGCCCCATTGAAAGGAAGTACTACGCCCCTTTCCTTGAACAGACAAAAGAGGCTCTCGGTATTCTTTCAGACATTATTTTTGCTGAACCTGCCATGGGCGACAAGCCGTTCAAAGAGGCACTGGCCCGGTTTCCTCATATGATTCTGGCGGCCTACGTGAACCGAAGCGGGCATCTTGTGCTGCCCGCTTCCTCTTTGGGACAGCCGCCCGTGGGCCATGTCCACATTGAACCGGGAATGGACGGGGTGGTCAGAGAGACATACCACACCCTCATCCTTGACGGAAAAGAGTTGCCTTCTGCAGCTTTTTCACTTTACACACTCCTGGCAGGAGACACATCGGTGACACCGGACCAACTGAAAAGTGTCGATAGCCATGGCCTGAATGGCACGCCTTTGTATAGTATTCTCCAGGCACAGAAAAGGAGAATCAACTATTACGGTCCACCGGGCACTTTTCCCAGCATTTCATTTTCCGACATCCTGGAAAAGCAGTATCCACAGGATTATTTTAAAAACAAAATCCTGGTGCTGGGCCTTACTGCCGCCGGGGTTGATCAGGATCACCTGACCTGTTTCAGCCAGAACAGGAACCGCATGCCCGGGGTGGAACTGCAGGCAACCATATTGGGTAATATCCTGGACCGCTCATACATTCGAACCATGGGCCCGATCCGGCACAGGACCCTTGGGGCCCTTTTTTTTCTTGTCACGCTTCTGTGGATGTCAAAGCGATCAGGCAGCCGGGCGCTGATGACGGGAGTCGCTCTTTTCATCGGGGTGACAGGTGGGGCCTTCGTTCTATTATCCTTTTTTAATTTCTGGGTGGCCCCCGGGATTTTTTGGGCTGGTGTTGCAGGGGCGCAGGTACTTGGTCATATCGTTCATCTGGAGATCATGGGGCAAAGGCTTGTTCAGGCCCGACAGGACTGGCAGACCTCCTTTGACGCCATTGACGATGCCATTATCATCAAAGACAAACTTGGACAACCTGTATTGTTCAATAGGGCGGCGTCTTACGGAGCGATGGAGGTGCTGGAACGGCATGGGCAGACAGAAAATCCCGGACCTGCTCAGCTCTTTGATCCAAAGCTCGACCAATACTTTGAGATTCAACAATTTTCTCGTCAGGGAAAGGATGGATCGTCCGCCGGCAGCGTCCATGTGGTGCGAAACATCACTGAAAGCACCCGGCTGCGGCAGCAGCAGACAGCTATGCAGGAACAGTTGATCCAGTCCGAAAAAATGGATGCCATCGGTGCCCTGGCCGGCGGTATTGCCCACGATTTCAACAATATTCTTTCGGCCATCATGGGGTACACCCAGCTGGCCCAGGATGAGATCCAGAATAACAATAAGGCCGCAGAGCATCTCGAAAAGGTGCTCAAGGCATGTAGCCGCTCAGCAGAGCTGATTTCCCAGATCCTGAGCTTCAGCCGCAGATCCCCTAAAGAGCGCGCCCCACTGATGGTTGGCCCCATTGTCAAGGAAGTCCTCCAGCTGCTCAAAGCCACTCTGCCGCCGACCATAACCCTGACAGCCGATCCCGGAGGAAATGAGATGGTCACAGGAGATCCGAACCAAATCTTTCAAGTAGTGCTGAATCTGTGCACCAATGCCTTTCAAGCCATGGGAAATAGGCCCGGAAAAATAACCGTGACGGTAAAGGGCATTGAGGTGGACAGGGAGAACCTTGTCCCAGACCTTGAACTTTTGCCGGGAAAATATGTGCAGATCAGTGTTGCAGACACAGGGCCGGGTATCCCGGAAAAAATCCGAGGCCGCGTTTTTGAGCCTTATTTTACCACCAAGGAAAAAGGTTCTGGCACGGGTTTAGGCCTTGCCACCACCCAGGGCATCGTGAAGAATCACGGGGGCAGCCTCCGATTTGACTCCAGTGAAAATAAGGGGACCTGTTTCCATGTCTACCTGCCCCAGGCAGAACAGATTGAGACGAGCAGTCTTGCGGACGAGCAGGGTAAGGGGCAACAGGCTCTGGGACGGCTGCTGCTGGTGGATGATCAGGAAGAACTTGTGGAAACAGGCCGAGAGCTTTTAACGGGACTGGGGTATGAAGTTGAAGCAACCACTTGTCCGGAACAGGCCTTGAAGGATTTCCAGAACCGGCCTGAGTTTTTTGATGCGGTCATTACCGACCTGCACATGAAAAAGATGACAGGGATACTTCTGGCCGAAAAGTTGCGCAGGGTTCGAAAGGATATCCCCATTGTCCTGTGCACCGGTTACAACGACGCCATGACAGAGAAAGCAGCCAATCAGGCCGGCATCAGCGTTGTTATCAACAAGCCTTTTTTCGTTACGCAGCTGTCAAAGGCAATCCAGAAGGCCATCAGGGACAGCTTATTTAAAATTTGACTGTTTGGGAGATAAACCGCCCCCTGCTTCGTCTTTGAGTTCTTTATTTTTAAAATCAACTTCAAACCCCGAACTACCAAGCTTATGAAAAAAGACACCCACCAGTTTATCCAGGAATATAAAGGCATTGGTGCCTTTGGCATGGACAGGACAAGTGATGAGGAGACCATCATGTTCTATCTGCAGAAATTCAGTGAGGACGCCTTCATGAAAACCCTTCTGCCAAGACTTTCCCACCAGGAACTTGAAGAGATTTATGATTGGGTCAATACATACTTAAAAAAACACATTTCCGAAAACGAATACCACAGCCTGTTTTTGAAAGACCGTTAGTTTTTACATCTCTTTAGTTTGGGGTGTCCAAAAACGCGGTTTT
>NZ_DDYV01000107.1:0-2583 GCF_002348205.1 Desulfobacter sp. UBA2225
ACATTGGGTGTCTGGGGCTGGGAGAGGGTCGAGACATCTGCCAGACGGTCCAGAATCGTCTCAACACGAAGGCTTGTATCCGTGCTTTGTGCTACTGCATCATAGATATAGGTTTTCAACTCCCTGATATTCCCCGGAAACGGGTGGGCTGCCAAAACGGCTGCAAACTGTTGCCCGGTTTCAACAACAGGTTTGCCCATGGCTTTAGCGGCCTGATCCCTTAAATAGGCAGCAATCAAAGGGATGTCCTCTTTGCGTTCCCGCAACGGGGGAACCTGGATCAGGATCGGCTCCCGGCTGCTGGAGATGGATTCAATATATTGGAAAAGCCCGATCATCGTAGGATTTTGGGTAATGATGCGCTGGAAATGTTCCGGAGATTTGAGATTCCGGTTAAATGAGACCCCTTTAAGAGTGAAAACCTCATTTCTCAATGCGCAGATTTCCAGGGCATTTCGCAGTGCCGAGGCAAAGGTATTCATATTGATGGGCTTGACCAGATAGTCATGGGCGCCTTGCTTTAAACATTCAACAGCGCTTTCAATCTCGGAATTGGCCGTGATGATTACCACGGGAATGTGGGGATGGGTTATCCGGAGCTCTTTTAATACCTCAAAGCCCGATTTATGGGGCATATTCAGATCAAGAAAAAGGACACACACACCAAGGTCGGCCATCACAGCAGGCAAACGTCGGCTGTCCCGGACCTGAACCACCTGGTTGACGCCCATGGAGGTGAGCAAAAAACCATACGCGTCAAGTTCTGATCTTTCATCGTCCACCAGAACCACCGGAACCGTTGAATGGCTGAAATTAATCATGATTTTCCTTGTTGTCCTTTGCTGGGTTTTCGCCTGATCCGTTCTCACCTGGGGAGAGGGGCAGGCAGATCCTGAACATGACTCCTGTGTAACGGTTTTCTACATGAATCGTACCTTTCATCTCTTTTTCCACGATCATTTTAGCCATGTACAGGCCAATGCCCGTGCCTGTGGCCGTTCCCTTGGTGGTGAAATAGGGCGTAAATATCTTTTCCAGCAAATGGGAGGGAATCCCGCAGCCCGTATCTCTGATCTCCAGGCAGATCTCATAACTGTTTTTGAAAACAGCCAGGTTGATTAACTTGTGAACCGTTCGATCCGGGGAGTTGGCCTGGCGTTCGTTAATGGCATCCTTGGCGTTGGAAATGATGTTGACCAGGACATGAACAAATTCATTTTTATAGCCGAGGATGGGCATGGTAACCTCCGCGTCGGCCAGATCCAGGTCCAGCGTGATATTGTTCTGTCTTAGCTGGGGTTCTACCAACTTAACGGCACTTTGTATCGCATCCATCATCTCAAAGGTCTGTTTATTTTTGGACGGCCTGAAATATTCCCTGAAATCGTTGATGGTTCTTGACATAAACTGAATCTGGGTATCGGCCTCCCGGACTAGTTTTTCAATGAACGGGGCTGAAATCATCTGGTTATAAAAGGCCGGGGTCAGGGAGGCGATATATGAGGACAGGGCATTAAGCGGCTGTCGCCACTGGTGGGCAATGGCGGACAGCATTTCACCCATGGCTGCCATTTTCTGAGCCTGACGCAGGCTTTGCTCGGCATTGACCCGTTTTGAAATGTCCCATATACTGTACACTTTGACCATTTCCCGGTCCAGTTTCAACGTGGATATCCCGATCTCAGCCGGGAACTCCGAACCATCCGCCCGGTTGAATGTCCATTTAAGCACATCGGATCCACCCGAAGGGTGAGACTGCTCAAGCTGAGTGAGTTTGAGCTTTGTGGCAGTGCCGTCCATCTGGATGGCGGGGGAGAGATCCTGCATGGTCCGGCCGATGATTTTATCTTCGGCAAGCCCAAACATATTCAATGCTTTTTGATTACATTCGATATAGATCCCGTTTCTTGTAAGCATAATGGCATTGGTGGCCATATTAAAAAGGGTTCGGTAGCGGGTCTCAAGCTCTTTTCTGCGAATGATTTCCCCTCGAAGATCTTTATCTTTTCCCGAAACGATGGCCTCAAACCTGTTTTTGGAAATAAACAGAATCAAGGCGAACCCGCCCACGGTGAGAAATAACAGCAGGGCTAAAATGCCTAAAATTTTCAGAACCATGGCCATGGCAAAGAGCATGCCCGTATTTTTGGACAGAGCCAGGGCCTCTTCCTGATCCACGTTGGTGCAAAGGTACCATCCGGTATCCGTCAGTTTATGAAAGCTGAGCATTCGATCCCTGTAGGAGAAAGAGCCCGCATCCCGTCCGGGAAAATATGAACCGAACGTTGAAAGGGCGGGATCGGATTCCTGGATTTTGGTGGTCATCATCAGGCTTTTGTTCTGGTGAACCAGTATGGTGCCCTGGCTGTCAATGATAAAGGCGTATCCGTATTTGCCGATGCGCAAATCCATGACCGAAGCCTGCAGGGTATCAAGGATGATGTTGGCGCTCAAAACTCCTATCGCCTCGTTATTATGGACCAGGGGCACCACCACGGCAATGACCATCTTCCAGAAGCCCTGGTCCATAAAAGGCCGGGTTAGCGTCAGTTTTTTTTCTTCCATGGCCCGCCTGTACCAGGG